>JAFUTM010000146.1 GCA_017484235.1 Selenomonadaceae bacterium | reverse complement strand
TGGATATAAGTTAGACGAAGCTGTTATGGCAATCGCATTATTGCCAAGTACATCGTGGGCTGTTTTCAATAAAAAAGTCGAATCGACACCGCTTGAAAATGCTACTGCCACGCTTCCAAGTTCGCGTAGATAGGACTTTAATTTTTCATATTTTTCATAAATTGTTGACATATAATATCACCTACTAATTTTATATGTCAAATATGGTAATATTTTTTCCGCCATTTGTCAATATAAAAATTCATTCATATTGCAAAATCAAAAAGCGAATCGATTTTTATCAGTTGTGGTGGCAATGTCTATTAAATAACTCATTTTGGCATCAGCTGTCCTGCATAGAGTAAGTTGTTTATCTATTTCGTCAAATGAAACATTTATTTCCGACTCATAATTATAAATAAAAATATCAGTGTCCATTCGACTAAATTGGCGAGTCTCATTTTCCGTCCAGTTGTTTACAGATATATCGTTCCAAAATATATCAGTGCTGACTTTTTGGGCTGGATTTCCTGCCCAAGCGCTATTAGAAGAGACTCGTTTATTAGTAATAACACTGCCAGCGCCAAGTATACTGCCAGAAGCAATTTTGGTACCCTTTAATATCATTGCGTTTTGACCAATCCAGACGTGATCGCCAATGAAAACACTTTTGCTATAATTTTTACGTTCCCTAGTTTTAGCAGAATAAATCGTGTGATGATCCGTTGTCCTTATCCATATACCAGTGGAAAATAAACAATTATCGCCGATAAAAATATGTTTTTGTTCAGCAAGTGCCATAGATAATGTACTGTTCATATAATTATTAACGCCCATATAGAGAGCTGAATTATTAAAAATATCCAGATTCAATTTATAAATATATTTATTAAAACGCAAAAATATCATTGAGCTGTCACCTCTGAATCGAAGTTGACTATTACCCAAATTCACTCCGTCGTCAAGAAATATTATGTTGTTATTGCCCTCGTTAAAATTTATTTCCGCATTTTCATAGCTGACATTTTCACCTTCAATGATTTTATTATTGCCAGATAAATTTGTAATCTTCATAGAATCTCCAGGTATAAGTTATAAATTAACAATTCCTCATTCCTAATTCTCAATTCCTAATTAGATTAGTGGCCAATTAAAAATGCTCACAGTTAAAACACTGCGAGCAAAAATTAATGTTATTCTTCCGTTGAAGGTTTGAGCGGCTTACCAAAAATTAAATTATCTAAAAGACCTATCAATTGACTAATTTCAGGTTTTGAAATCTGACCACTAGCGCCAAGCTGCTCGCCCTTCAATTTCATTTCTTCACTAATCAAAGATGAGAACAGAACAAATGGTACTTCGTGTAGTCTATAGTTTTCACGAACAAGTTTGAGTAATCTATGACCGTCCATTTTAGGCATCTCAACGTCTGATACTATCATGCCAACGTGCTTTTCGATATTTCCATCTTTAGCAGCAAGACCGCGCAGATAATCCCAGGCGTCCTGACCATTTCCAAAATCACGTACGAATCTATAACCTGAATCGTGCAGAGTGGTGACCAGCAGATCGCGCAGCATTGCCGAATCTTCGGCCACAACCACGTGAACATCTGCACGCAGCTGCTTAGTATCAGTTGTTGCTTCTTCAACGGTCGTCAGTTTTGCATTGATTTCAGGATTAATCTCTGCAATAATAGTTTCGAAGTCAAGAAGTAAAACAATTCTATCAGACATTTTTATTATGCCAACGACACGCGATTGATCTCCAACTTCCGGTGCAGGTTCCATATCCTTCCACGAAATTCGATGAATACGCGAAACATTTTCAACCAAGAAGCCAATATTATAATTATTAATTTCAGTTACAATTATATTTTTGGACTCCTCGTGTGACATAATGTTGAGACAACGAGGTAAATTGACCAATGGAATTGCCTTGCCGCGAAGTGTAAACAGTCCATCAATATATGGATGAGCCTGCGGCATTGCTGTAACTGGTGCTCGCTGAATAACTTCACGAACTTTTGCGACATTGATTCCATAATTAACTTTGCCAATACTGAATTCTACAATTTCAAATTCATTAGTACCTGTTTCAAGAAGTATACCCTTCTTGTCACCAGCGGTCTCTGCGCCGGTTTTTGCACTTTCACTTGCCATTAAATCGCCTCCAATAGGTTGCCGATTGTTTACAAGTTTAATTTCGCTGTAAATGTTTTATTTCCTGCCATTTATAAAAAAATATTAGCAATGCTAAGTTGACATTGCTAATAATATCTAACAATATAATCGTTCTGATGTTTAGGATTAAGTGATTAATCTCTGACTTGTGCTTGTGACTCCCATTCGCAAATAAATCCAAAATTACTGACGCCAAAGAAAGCTTCGCCTTTACATTCGCCGTCACCGCCTATATCGTTCCATTGACCAGTGGTACTTTCAGCTTTTGGATTAGGCAGTCTGTACATCATTAACATATTTTCCTGTTTAGTAAAATTATCCGGCTGACCTTCCGCCCAGTGAGTATATCTCATAGGAGTATTTCTTTGATCGCCCCAGTACCACTTTTTATTAACGCCGCGCTGTCCGCCAATCCAGTAACAATTTTTAGTACCTTTTGTAAATAATACGCTAAATATAAATGATTGCTCTTGATGAGTTTCAATATAAATCAGATGCCCGCCGTGATCTTTGCACCATTGTTCAGCTTGACGATAATTCAAATTTAATCCGTCAACAATTCTATAAACGTGACCTGTCTCTTCCCAAACT
The DNA here is from genome assembly GCA_017484235.1 of Selenomonadaceae bacterium. Taxonomy (GTDB): domain Bacteria; phylum Bacillota; class Negativicutes; order Selenomonadales; family Selenomonadaceae; genus Quinella. Next base: position 9,606 of record JAFUTM010000146.1, on the reverse strand, counting down.
ATGTAATCCACAGAAGGTGTTGGCGGTTGAACTGGAGTCGGCTCTGGTACTGGATAAGGATACGGCTCTGGATTTGGTGTTGGATAAGGATAGGGATTAGGATTAGGTGTTGGATTTGGTGTCGGATCAGGTGTTGGCGCAGGTGTCGGTGTTGGATTTATTAAGGCATCATAATCGACTTCTACGGAGACATCAACTTTAGCTCTACAAACGGTTCCATTTTCTAAAAACTCATAATCTTCACGAATAATTTGGAGTCTGCCTTTTGCGTAAGTTATGATTTTTTGTTCTTCCAACTGATAATTGACCACGCGAGAATCACTTTGGATACTTATCGCAACTTTTCTGAGTGCCGCTTCCAAAGCAAGTTCGAGCGCCGATTTCTTTGCATTTATACGCGTTTCATTATCACCCATCATATAATCTGCTTCTGCGTGTACCGGCACAGGTTCAGCATAAGCAATGCTCACGGTATTAAAATAGGTAACATCAATTGCATTAAAACTTGTTAAGGCAGCGGCAGCAATACATCTTATTAAAATTTTTTTTATACTAAACATAATAATACACCCTCACATAATCTCAAACAACATCTTCCATAACACATAATATAATCGAACAATTACTTTAAATATATTATAAATTATTTGTATAAAAATAACAATTAATATTAAATTAAAAATATGAGAAAATTATTAAATTTTAATTAAAATATTTTATAAAAAAATGCAGCTCTAAAATCAAGCTGCACTTTTAATTTTTATTTAATAATTTCAAGCTTAATCAATTTAACCTATCTAATAAAATTAGTCGCAGTCCACTCTTCTTTTTCAGGCAAACCATACTTTTCTTTGCCGAGTGCAATACTCTTCATTAAAAAAGTCATATTGCGTGCAAGCGTCCTCATTGTTTGTAAGCCCTCTGCATCTTGTGAGGCGTCTCCAGGTTTTAGCCCATACACCATATTCCAATATTGACTGGATGCAACCGGCATTTCACGAATCGTAAAGAATTTGTTCAGCTCATCAAAAGTGGAAGAAGAACCACCACGACGTGAAACAACCACAGCGGCACCGACTTTCATTCTTTTATCAAATGACGTACTGAAAAATAACCGTGTCAAATAAGCCATAGTAGTTGCATTTGCAGAGGCAAAATAAACTGGCGTGCCGACAACGAGACCATCAGCTTCTTCAAAAATTTTAGCCGTTGCATTTACGTCATCATCAAAGACACATTTGCCTTTCTTCATACATTGACCACAGGCAATGCATCCGCGAATCGGTTTGTTACCAATGTGAACATAATTGACTTCAATATCCTCAGCTTCAAAGATTTTTTTCATTTCATCAAGTGCAAGATAAGTGTTGCCCTTAGCGTGTGGACTGCCGTTTATCATCATTACTTTCATAAAAAGTTGCTCCTAATTTACATTACACACATTACAATTAATTATGATTTTTTAGCTGCGGCGTCAGTTTTCTTCTTTTCTTCACGAACGTCAGCCCATAAATCACGAGCTTTATCAAAAATTTGAGGTTCACGAGTTCTTACTGCCTGATCTCCAATAATACGTGATAAATGCTGCGCACATTTTTCATAATCACCAAGACGATAATAAATAGCCCCGACCACATACATCGCCGCCGTATCCGTTAATGGTCCAATTGGATAACGTTCAGAAGACAGTGACTGATCATAGAAATCAGCAGCTTTGTGCATATATTCTTCTTCGAGTTCTTTGTCACCAGATTCGCGATAAATCCAAGCCAGCTGCAAATGCATTGAAGCTTTTTTCGATAATGGTGCGTGAATCAAGTCAAGATAGCTGATTGCCAGTTGAAATGATGCAATTGCATCAGGAAGTGTGCGTTCTTCTGTAAATTCAATGTCCAACTTCTTCTGCGCCAAAAAGTCCCAAATAGTTTTTCTTGTGCGTTCCGGCAGTTTTGTTAAGAATGTCTTTTCATCAGCCGCAAAACCGCAGTGTTCACAAACCCAGATTTTGTAGTAATATGGATTAAATTCTTTATAATGAACGCAAAAATCTTCGTCCGTCTTCTCAACAACCAAGCGTGAACGTGTCTTGATCACGCGTGTCGTTTTCATACACACAGGGCAAGGTTTCTCTACCATAAAACAATGCTTATCCATTTTATCACTCCATATCTGATTTTTGATAATAATTTATATTAATTTTACTATTCGTATATATTTTTGTCAACAAAAATGACGATTATTTAATTCAAACTTCGAGACGATAACCAATGCCGCGAATAGTCTTGATAGAAATTTTGCCGTCAACTTCCTGGAGCTTTTTACGTAAAATCTTCATATATGAATCTATATTATTAGAAGTTATGTCACGTTCTAAGCCCCAAATTCGATCTAATATAATATCGCGTGGTACGACAACTCCGAGATTTTGAGCGAGCAGGTCGAATATTTGAAACTCACGCGGCGAAAGCTGGATAACTTGATTGTTCTTTTTAAGTATTTTGGTTGTACGGTTCAAATTGAAATCGCCAATGTCGATGACTTCCTGCTGAATTTTTTGTGTGCTGCGTCTGCCGAGTGCGCGAAGTCTGGCTAAAAGTTCAGCAAACTCAAAAGGCTTGACTAAATAATCATCAGCACCAGCATCTAATCCGGCAACTCTGTCTTCGATAGAATCTTTCGCGGTCAGGATTAAAATGGCTTTCTCATACCCGTTGTCACGTAATCTTCGACAAGCATCAATACCATTTTCACCAGGCATCATCCAATCTAAAACTAATATATCATACTCGGAATACATTGCATATTCATAAATATCAGCTCCATTGGTTATCCATTCTACTGAAAATTTATTTTGCTCCAGCATATACTGAACCAGATTGCCAAGCCGTTTATCATCTTCTGCTAAAAGTATTCGCATATTTACATTTCCTCCATATGTTTAATCTAATAATTAAATGTCACTTTTATATAATATTTTTAGTCTTGATTTCTTTAAGCCAAGTTGGAAATTCATTTAATAAACGAGAGTACAATTCAGAATTAGAAACAGATTTAAAATCATCTAACGCAAAGAAATTAGCATTATCAATATATCTGCTTTCCATTGTATCAAGATGTTCAAGAATACCGTAATTACTACCACGTACCCCGACAAACTGCCAAAAAATCGGCAGTTTTGAGGCTTCAATCAACAGCCTTTTTATTTCTTCAGTTTTATAAATTCCACCATCGGTAATAAATATTATATATGCAGGCAAGTCACTATTTTTGTATTCGTCAATTACTTCTTTAATTACTACCGGTTCATTGTTTCCAATTCCAAACGATGAAAAAATTGCTTTAAAGAATCCTTTTTGAGTACTTGAAACTGCCGTTTCATAATTTTGCATATTCACGGAGGGACGACGTTCTGCTTCATCAGCATAAATCCAAAAATCTAGATCCCCATTATCGTCGAATTGAACAGCTATTGGAAGGATTTTATTTACAATTTCTTGGACAGTTCCATCTTCATAACTGTCATCCATAGAACCAGATTTATCAAGAACTAAAGCAACTCTAGCAACAATATTTTGTAGATTTCTCTTTTCCAACTCAACTTTAAGAGGTTTAACAAGTGAAATTAATTTTGGGGCACCTTCTTGAATTTTCTTTTCGAGAGGTACTTTTTGAATCGCAGATTTTACCTCACGTTTTTTATCCTCGTGTTTAACATTTATTTCATTATTAATTGTAACGTTGTTAAGCGAGTCAGCCTGTTCACCGCCATAGAATGACAATAATTTATCTAATCCGCCGTCAAATCCTCTTGCAACGATATTAAACCGCCAGCCATTTTTTCGATACACTTCAATAGAAGTAATGGCTTTTTCTTTTTGAAAATCTGAGCCGTTAAATTCAGCCTCAATGATTTTTTGACCGTTTTGTTCAATGGAAATTTTATGAGAAGAAATATCACTCATTTTTCCATTGCCGTCAATGCTGCCGGTAAATACGAGTTTTTGAATAGTGTCAGGAATATTATTGAGTTGAACATAAAATTCTGCTCCTGCTGGAATTTCTTTGTATGTAATTTCATTATTAGGCGAATTAATCTGATTATAAAAAACCATATATCTGTCGTCAGATAATTTATTGTCTTTATCGACACCAAAGCAGCAAAAATCATATACAGCAGGACCTTGAATTTGCATTTTTAATGTTATAAGTTGATTGATATCGCAATATTTATCAATTTTGTCTCTTGTACCTCTTGTAAAGATCATATTACTCACCCATTTATAATTTTTATTATAAATTAATATAATGACTAAAACTTCCAATTTGCAAGTTTGAAAAGCGTGACTTAATATTCTGCAAAAAATTTTTAGTACCAATTATTTCACCATTTTGAGGAGGCATTGCAGTAAGAAATATATCTGGATCTATATTTAAATTGCGCACTTGAATCATATGAACAGGCAATTCATCAAAAAATTTAAGCCAGCCGTCTAATTCTTCAGCGCGATCATTGAAGCCTGGAAAATAAAGCATATTCAATGAAACATAAACATTTTTATTGAGGGCATATTTAATTGACTCTTTGACATTTTGGAGTTGATAACCTGCCTTATAATAAGCATTATAACTGTCCTCGCGTGCACTGATAATCGATACACGAATCGAATCCAGACCGGCATCGACAATCTTTTTTATTCCAGCAGTAAAGCCAGCGTTGGAGTTTATATTAATCTGCCCGCGTTTAGTATTCGATCGAATAATCTTTATAGCTTCAGAAATGGTGTCTGCCATTAAAGCCGGCTCACCTTCGCAGCCTTGACCAAAACTGATAATGGCCTCTGGTGCAGTTTCAAGATGATATATTCCAACATCAGAAATTTCTTTTACAGTTGGTTTAAATTTAATGCGGCTTTGAGGCGATGGACAACACTCAGCCGGCTGAAGTGATATACAACCGAGACAGTTAGCATTACAAGTTGGTGATGTTGGAATTCCTGCTTCCCAACGACGATAAAATAAATTCTGCGCGGTGCAGCAGTGCCACTTTAGTGAGCAATTCGCCACTTGTTCAACAATACGATTATTGGGCAGATTTTTTTTAGTACGCTGAACGAGCTTTTTAAGGTCACGTGTATTGTAATGAATAGGATCCCATTTATCGTTTTTATCAGTATAAATTGCTGTAGTATATAAATCATCACGATAAAGCACAACTGCAGTATAACCATATAGTGGTAAAGGTTTTAGTTGCGAATGGACCTTATAGGCCGGAAAATGAGTTCGTGTATATCCAGCAGGTAGAATTGCAGATACAGCTTGCCCATCAATTGTTGTGAGTTTGCCAGATTTTGTAATTCCAACGGCTTGCCTATCTGGCAAAAACATCAAATCAGCACTGTCCGGCAGTTTTATTAAATCTTCTGGTGTCAATGTTACTATGTCGTTTCCAACGCGTCCAATACCACCTATTCCGGCTGCGTCGTATATTTCACCATTTTCATCAGCATAAAGTGCCGTTATTGTATGTTTCAAATGATTAACAACTCCACAAATTTAATTATTTTTAAGTGTAAACCATATATCATCTTTAAAGTTAGTTTTGCTGATAGAATCAAAGTTTTTTACGATTGCTCTAATAATCTTGAAAATATCTATCGCGCTAAAATTAGTACAAATATACAACTCATTATCTAATGCAAATGACCTCATTGAATTATATTTAGAAGTCGAAAGCAAAATAGAACGCATTGGAACATTGTCTTTTGAAACAGCTTGTTTGAAAAGATTTTTGTCTATAGTATAGAATTGTTTAGAAATTTCAATAAGAAAATGACTCCAATATTTTATATGCTTATCTTTGCCAAAAATTGAAACAGTATCTAGTTGAGTACCTTTAAATAAATCAGAGTCTGAATCCAAATTAAAAATTTTTTCTGATACTGGTAAATTTTTATTATATTTTTCTGGTAGAATCCAAATCTTAAGTGCCAGATTAGCCAACTTTTCTGCTCTGAGACGAATTTGTTTAGAGGTCCAATCATTATATGCTGATAATTCTTTTGTATAATAATAGTTGGATTGAATATACTCTTCTTTCTTTGTATTAAAATTAACATTTTGCAACTTTTCATTATAATTTGTCAATGTTAAGTTTCCCAAAGTGTGAAGGTATTGACGATAAATTTCAAAATCATTTTTAGAATTTAGATATTTTTTCCAATCATTATTCAATTTTTGTGGTATTATATGCTCAATTGAACTTTTATCATATGACGGTATTTCTTTTGAATGACCGGAATTAAGCTCTAAAGAATATAAGAGATATTTACAGCCGTCACTTTTAATAGTTGTGTAAAGTGATTCGTTTATTAAAGCGTCTGAGAATTGTTTATCTTTTGGAAAAGCGTAATTGCCCTTGCCAAATGTTATTACGTCCCAAAAATCTTCTATGCTATTGTTGTTAATATCCATATCGTCCAGTTTGTTAATAACATTTCCAGCAAATTGAGAAGAAATGACTTTAGTCCTACATATCTTAGCTCTAAAGGTGAAAGATATAAGAACATCTATAAATTTTAAAAATGTATCTTCATTAATCTTACCCTCATCATATTTATCATAAAGATACATTAAAATTATAGGTGAATGTAAAGAATCCAGTAGATACATTAATTCATAAAACTTTTTATCGAGCTTAGACAATTTCGAAAAAACAGTATTTTCATTAAATAAAAAATGCTTATAAAAATTTGCATAGCGGAGCATATCTTTAAAAAAATCTTCAATTTTATTTTGATTTTTATTAAAATTTTTATCGTCTTCAAAATATTCTTTAAATGAACGATAAAGATTTTTAATTGAAAGGCGTGCTTTTTTATCGTTTTGTATTATTGAATCTGATCGACGTTTTGTAATCAGATAATGAGTTATAAATAATTCCATATTATCTGGATTAATTAATTTTTCTAATTGAAGCCAATATTTTTTGTATAATTCTTCTTGATAATCGGTATCTGTCAAAGGCATAAGCAGATAATTTCTAATTAAATCATTATTAGATAAATCTAACCCAGTTGAATTTAGGGATTCAAATATTTCTTGTGGATTTTCTTTATCAAGTAGAATGCCTACAACTTCTAATCCATAAATTGCATCGAAAATCTGACTAACATCAAATGAGCTGCTATTTACTAGTTCTTTAAAAAATTTATAGTTATGATATATACTACTTGATTTATCTTCTTCGGAAAAAATATTTTCATCAAATTTATCACAATCAATAAGCTTCTCAAAAATATTACGATCATATTCCAAAGGCTTTAATTTAAAATTATATGTTGTCTTGCCTTTAGAATGTTTCCACAAACTCGATTTAATGTTATCACGAAGTTCTTCGTCATTGGTAGAATCATATAGTGCTTTGGCAAGAAGTATAGTACTTGTTAATCTTTGTTGTCCATCAATAATAATAAATTTTTGGTATTGACCGACAGTTGGAATATGCTGATAGACAAACGTACCAAAAAAGTGTGGGCGATTTGCTTTGATTATGCGTTCAATATCATCAAACATTCGCTTACAATTATCTTGTTGCCAATCGTAATTTCTTTGATATACAGGAATAATAAATATTCTTTTATCGCCTATAAAATCTGTTAATCTTTCTTTACCTACGTCCACAAAAGTTGCATCTCCTATTATGATTGCGAGTTATCCAACATCGTCCAATTTCTTCTTTTTAGGATTATATTTATTCATTGCATTATTAATGCCTTCCTGGACAATGCAAAGTGTTGCAGGTACAAGATATTTGATAGCTTCTTTGATTTTAGAAGCATCTTCTTCATTAAATGGTGAGAGTACGTGACGGTTGACCTTAGAAATAGCATATGGACTTTGACTCTGAGGCATTAACTGCTCATTTATAGGTGGACGGCCAATTCCTATTCTGACACGTGCAAAGTTTTCATTGCCATTAAGATGTTGAATTATGGATTCAATGCCGTGATGTCCGCCGCCACTTCCTTTTGGACGCAATCTAATAATACCAACGGCTAAATCCATATCATCGTGTGCTACAACCACGTCATCAACCGTTAATTTATAATAGTCCATTATTGGGCGAACAGCTTCACCACTCAAATTCATAAACGTCTGCGGCTTCACCAGCAGTATTTTTTCTCCATTGACAAAAGTATCAGAAATAAGCGCATTAAACTTTTCACGCCACGTGTCAATACCTATTTCTTTGGCGATTGCATCAACCAACATAAATCCAACATTATGTTTGGTATTTGCATATTCGGAACCAGGATTACCCAGCCCGACTATCATTTTCATAAGTTTACCACCACAAATCAAATAATAAAGAATAATGAAAAATAAAATTGAGTCACAAAACAAACGAATATGCACTAAACATAAGAATGAGAATAATCAAACAGGTTTAACAGTTGACGACTTCTTTTTAGCAGCAAGCTCATAACTTGCATCAATTCGATTAAAAATTTCTTCTTTCGGTACAGTATTGTTGAGACAAATAGTCAGCCAGTTCCTCTTATTCATGTGATAGCCAAAAAAGTATTTACGTTCGTCAAGGATTTCATCAAGTTCTGCAGGCTTAACTCGAAGATCCAGTATTTCAATGAGGTCATTGCCGGCCATTCCAAGTTTCTCTTGCGGAATGGTAAGCAATATAGCATACCATTTGCGACTGTCTTTACGCCGACAAACTGCATACTTTGGAAATTGATCCCAAAGATATTCAAGCTCATCTTGATATTTTTCACGTACATATTCAATAATTTGTCGTGCCTGTTCACTTTTAAATATGTCTTTATCAAAGCAAGAGGCTTCTATCTTCCGAAGAATATTTTCGTATTCTTCTTTAATGACACCAACGAAACCACCTTCAGCAGCATCAACTAAATGAAGTACATATTCTTCACCAGATTCATTATCTATTATTTCCGTCTCCACATCAGCTGCCTCATTTATCTTTACCGTCAATTGCATTTGACCTTTAGCAATTGCTGTTCGATAAACGTACCCATTTTCATCTTTTTCAAAACCATAATCAATTAGACGACTTGCATTTGGCCTTCTGTCTTTAAATAATACTTTTGTCAACATAACAATTCTCCTACTTGTCAAATATTATTAAAATTGATGCTGAAAATTCAACGTAAATCCTAAACCATTATAACCAGGATTGTGTGACCGCAATCCATTTGAAAAATGACTGATAGAATATCCAAGACTAACAGCATCTTTTTTACTATACTGCCATAAAAGTCTTGGTCCTAATCTCCACAAAAATCCATAAGCTCGACCTTCTGCTGGATGTGCTTTATTATAAAACATGAGGCTACCAGTGAAATCGCCGGTAGCATAGAGCCGGCCTGATAAATGCTTCTTCCAACGCAGCATAAAGGCAGGACCAATACCTACACCCTCACTATCCAGCCATTCTTCATGATCGTGAGGTTTTGAATATCCGGTTGCACGAGTGAAGGTGATTCCCCGATAAATTGACAGTGCTCTTCTCTGTTTAAATTGCTGAAATACGTGTACATTATAATTATTGACATTGCGATTATTGAAAAT
>JAFUTM010000145.1 GCA_017484235.1 Selenomonadaceae bacterium | reverse complement strand
TTTCGGTGTCACTGAGCCGGCAATTTACGGTGTTACACTGCCTCGCAAAAAATATTTCATTATTTCCTGTATTGGCGGTGCTATCGGTGGTGCTTTAGTTGCAATTCTCGGCGTTAAATTATTCATTTTCGGTGGATTAGGTGTATTTGAATATCCGTGTTTCATTGATCCGGCAACTAATGATGTAAGCGGAATGTACAATGGCATGATTGTTTCTGCAATTTCATTTATCGCCGGTTTCGCAATGACATTTCCAATTTATAAAGATGAAATTCCGACAGTTACGGCTGCTGCTTCTGCACCTTCAAATGAGACTGCTCCAGTAGCTGCTGAAATTAAATCCGACACTTCAATTCAAAATGAAATTTTATCAAGTCCATTGACTGGCAATCTCGTTGCACTTCCTGATGTTCCTGATGAGGTTTTTGCCAGTGGCGTACTCGGTAAAGGTATTGCTGTTGAGCCGACTGTTGGCAAAGTTTTCGCTCCGGCTGACGCTGAAGTTACTACTATGTTTCCGACTGGTCACGCTATCGGTCTGAAAACTCCTAAAGGCACTGAAATTTTAATTCATATTGGTATGGACACTGTACAAATGGGCGGTGACGGATTTAACACTCACGTTCAACAAGGCGATAAAGTTCAAAAGGGTCAACTTCTCGTTGAATTTGATATTGATAAAATTAAAAAAGCCGGTCATCCTATTATTACTCCTGTACTTGTCACTAATGCAGCATCTTACAAAGATGTTATTCCAGTTGACGGCAAAAAAATTAAAAACGGTGATAAATTAATTTCAACTGTTGTGTAGATTTAAATATGCCTCTGTGAGCGTCTCACGTTAGATTTAAGGCACGTTGCACCACACCTTAAACGAGGGGATAATTTTGAGACGCTCTACGGGGCTAATTTTGACGAAATACGAGGTGTTTATTATGGCTTTCCCTAAAAATTTTCTCTGGGGCGGTGCGCTTGCTGCCAATCAGTGTGAAGGTGCATATCTTGAAGATGGCAAAGGTCTTTCTGTGCCGGATATGCTTTTAGGCAGTGACGCAAACAGTCCGAGAACATTCAGTCCTAAAATCGAAGAAGGTGTTTTCTATCCTTCACATGAGGCGATTGATTTTTATCATCACTACAAAGAAGATATTGCACTCTTTGCTGAAATGGGTTTTACCTGCTTCCGTTTTTCAATCAGCTGGGCACGTATTTTTCCAAATGGTGACGACACTGAACCTAATGAAGCCGGTCTAAAATTCTATGAGAATGTTATCGACGAGTGCAAGAAACATGGAATTGAGCCACTCATAACGCTAAATCATTATGAGATGCCGTTTGAACTTGTAAAAAAATACAAAGGTTATTTCAATCGCAAAGTAATTGATTTATTCGTCAAGTATGCAACAACTTGCTTTGAACGTTACAAAGCCAAAGTTAAATATTGGCTGACGTTTAACGAAATCAATATGACGTTAATGGAGCCGATTATGGGCGATCTTTACAGTGTCGGTATTATTCAAGACGAAGACCTCAAAAGAACAAAACCTTGCAAATTTCCTGAATTGAAAGATATTCCGCAACAGAGGATTGAGGGATTGCACAATCAATTTGTCGCTTCAGCTAAGGCTGTTATTGTCGGTCACAAAATCAATCCAGACTTCAAAATTGGCAACATGATTTGTCATATTACTTCTTATCCTTTGACACCAAACCCTAAAGACATGTTGGAAAATCAACATCGTGATTCATTTAGCAATGATATTTGCGGAGACGTACAAGTTCGCGGTGAATATCCTTACTTTGCTAAAAAATTCTATCAAGATATGGGAATTGACACTACATTTATGGATAACGAAGAAGATAAAAAAATTCTCAAAGAAGGCACGGTCGACTTCTATACTTTCAGTTATTACATGTCAATTTGTGTAACTGTCGATAAAAATGCACAGCAAGTTGGAGGAAATATGGCAATCGGCTCTAAAAATCCATATCTTGAGGCTTCTGATTGGGGTTGGCAGATTGATCCCGACGGTTTGCGCTGGACACTTAATAAATTGGCTTCTCGTTATCCTGATACGCCGATTATGGTTGTTGAAAATGGTTTTGGCGCATTCGATAAAGTTGAAACTGACGGATCAATCCATGATGACTACAGAATTAGCTATTTCCGTGAGCATATTCGTGCTATGGGTGAAGCTGTCAATGACGGTGTGCCGCTGATTGGTTATACTACTTGGGGTCCGATTGATATTGTGAGTGCAAGCACTGGTCAATATGCTAAACGTTATGGCTTCATTTATGTAAATCGTCACGACGACGGCACTGGTGACTTTAGCCGTAGTCGCAAAGATTCATTCTATTGGTATAAGAAAGTCATTGCTTCTAACGGTGAAGATTTGAATTAATAGACGCCACTAACATGAAATAAATATCTCCTAACAGTAAAGGTCGCTTATGTCATTTTGAGATGTGAGCGACTTTTTGCTAAAAAGTATTACTTGACAATCTCCAAATATTTTCGTATTATCTACTTGCTGAGTTTCCGAGTTTCCAAGTTTCTAGTTTGGAGGTTAATTTATGGAAGAAAAATTTTTAACTGCTTCTAAAGCTGCTAAAATGATTGGCATAACGCCAAAAACATTACAAAATTGGGATGCAAGTGGCAAATTTAAACCACATCATACTAATCCTGTAACCGGTTACCGTTATTATACCGAAGAACAAGTCCGACAGTTTTTAGACAATCTCAAACCAAAAGTTGAAACTAAAGCCATTGTACCTGTTAAAACTAAAACCAAAAGAAAAATTAAAGAGGTAACAAAAGCAACATCATCTAAAACAGTACAATCAAAACCTAAAAAAAGAAAATCACAAGAAATTAAATCAAAATCCAAAGAGTTTGAATTAGAAAAACCTTTATTTAAACTCTATGTTGATGAGGGTTCAGGTAAAACTTGGGTAAATTATTATGCAATGCGTAGCGGCAAAACTAATGCACTTGCCTTTATAAATAACATAAAATTATTTAAAAGAATAACTCAATTTATTGACGGTACAGAAATTCAAACTGATGATGATAAATTGCAATTTGATGAATCTATGCACAATGTAAATATCACTATCGGTAATGAAGATTTAGATAATATAAATGCAACAATAGCAAAAGCTGTTTTATGGTTTCAAGCCTCATTTACTCATCAACTTGGTCATAATAATCCAACAGATGAAGAAATTGAAAAGGCGCGATTTATGACTTGGAATAT
>JAFUTM010000144.1 GCA_017484235.1 Selenomonadaceae bacterium | reverse complement strand
TCTTTATTTGTTGATAGAGAAAAAATCTCAACCGAAGATTTAATTGATATTTGGCCTGATGGTGTTACCTTTAATCGTTTCGACTTAATCAACGATAAATGCGGACGCAGCGTTCCGGTTTTCACTTTTGCGGAAGATGATACTATTTTTTATTTCGGCGGATCCATTTTAAACAAAATTGTCCACGCTTTTATTCAAAAATTTAATGGCGATATTCCGGCCTGCCAAAAGGCCTTTGAAGCGTCCGGCGGCTTACGCGTCAAGTTGTCTTTTGCAACTTCCAAATCCTCCGGCTTTCAGTACGTTAATGTTGAAGTTTTATAATAAGGAGAATGAAAAATGATAACAAATGAAGTTGAATTATTTACTGGAAAAGAAGCATTTAAACTGGGACTGGCAGAAGCAGTTGAACGCGGCGAAGCAAAAATAATCGGTCAATATGAAATTTTTGGAAATGGCGGACTTGAATTTAAACAGAGAAATTTTGTATTTAAAGATAAAGGCGGAAATTTACGTGTTGGTAAATTTAAAGACGAAGGCGAAATTTTTTCATTCATGACAGAATTATGCGAAAGAAATAAAGCGGTGTGATTAAATGGCAGAATCGATTGGCGAATTATATTTAAGACTTGGCTTATCATTGAGTGATCTAACCAGTGGCTTTATTGCTGCAGAAAGATCGGTCAATGAAAATATGAGTCGACTAAACCGCGAAATGCAAGTTATCAGATTGCGTGCCGAAGTTGAACTTAGTGGACTTGACGAAGTTGAAGATGCACAGCAAAGATTTCAAGTACGTACAAATGCGTTGAATCAATTAATGCAAGCGCAACGGCAACGTATTTCATTAGCGAATGCGGCATATGAGGATATGCGACAACGATTGGGCGAAACAAATGCACAAACACAAAGGGCACAAGTAGCATTGGAGCGTGAACGAGCAGCATTAGCAAGACTGGAAGAAGAACTTAGATCACTAAACGAAACACAAGATGAAACGAATGAAGGGCAATCGGATTTAACAGCGACCATTTCAGGATTAGCAACACGGTTTGCGAAACCTATTGCAGCAATAGCAGGGTTCGTAGGATCGTTAAAAGCAGTAAGTGAAGCAACACGATCATTGGTTGAAGATTTTCGCGAACTGCAACAGCAATCATACGAATTAAATTTACCGGTACAAGAAACAAAAGAATTTTTAAGACAATTAAAATTAGCTGGTGGAGATATTGGAGATTTTGAAGGCTTCGTACGTGGAATAACAGACGCATGGATAAAAGGCGATGTATTAGACCCTGAGACGTTGGCGATGAAAAAATATGGCGTCGAAATAGAAACAACCACCGGACGGTTAAAAGACTTCAAAGAGATCACGGAAGAACTCTATCAGGGATATGAAAAAGCAAAGGCGAATGGCGAAGGGCTTAATTATCTGCAAATGTTGGGTGGCGAATCTGGAATACGTGATGCAATCCAATATTTTGAAAGATATGTAGAAGCAAAAGAAGATGCCTCAAAAATTTTTGACTCAGGGCTAAATGCGGCGGAAATGCACGAAGCCGAACGCGAATTAAACTTGTTAGACGAACAAATGAGTGAATTTGGTGCTGCGTTAAAAGATGCGGTAACTCCAGCAGGGAGAGCTGCATTTAAAGAACTCTTTGAGTTATTTCACGATGGTACAGAATTTATCGTTGAAAATAAAGATAAGATACAAGAGTGGGAATTTGTTGCGATCGAAGCATCAAACAAAGTAAAGAGCGCATTTGAAGATGTCTTTAATGGAATCAAAGCGTTGTCAGAAAATGATGGCTTTTCACAATTCACGGAAGCACAAAACGCCAGATTAGAGGAATGGCACAAAGAGATTGAAGAACTGGGAAACTTTGATAACACATTATGGGGACAAGCAAGAGATACTTTTTTTGATGATTGGTTCGGTGATATTCTTGAGAATGCAAAATTATCGCAAATTGAATACAATCAAGAAGTAGAAGAAACAACACGCAAAACAGAAGAACTTGAAGCCGCCTCAAAAGAAATGACCGACACATTGAGCTATGGTTTAAGAGATAGCCTTCAACGTGCGCAACAATTTAACGATGAAATTAAAGATATAGACATTGATTTAAATTTCGATGATGGCAGCATAGATAAAGCAATGGCAAAATTGGATCAATGGTTTGAACAAGAAACGCGCGGGCTAAAAAAAGTCACAGAAGAACAAAAAGCACAGATTGAAGAAATGCTTGAAAGTGAAGAACTATCAGCAGAAAAAAGAAATGAACTACAAGATTTACTGGCGAGCAAATTTAAAATCTCTAAAGAAGAAGAAACGGCATTATATGAGTTATATGCAAAGAAAAAAGAACAAATTGAACGCGAATCAGCAGATCGTATTGAAGAAATACGCGATGAATTAGCTTCAAAAAATAAGACGGATTTACAGAACCAATTAGACGAGTGGGACAAGAAATGTCAAGAATGGATTAATATTGGTATGTCTCGTGCCGAAGCTGAAACATTAGCAGAGCAACAAAAATTTGAAGCCATTAAAAAACTGGCAGAAGATTTTGCCGAAACATATAACTCACTCCAACAAACAGAATTAGAACATACACTTGCACGCATTGACAAAGAAAAAGAAGCCTGGATACAAAAAGGCATTGATGAAGCACGTGCAGCTGAACTTGCCGCACAACAAAAAGTAGAGGCTGAACGCAATGCGGCTATGCAAATATTAAAGAATCAAATGCGCGAATTTAGGGCATTCCGTGATTTTGGTTATGAAGGATTGCGCGATGAAAAATTAAGGCAACTTCATAAAGCCAGAATTGGTGACGAAGACATCGCCTCTATGACGTCACCATTGTTACAGGCTTTTCAACGTGCTTCTAAACAAATTGAAGATAATCTTTTACCTAATTTTGCGCCTTCTGCTGATAATGTATCCGGCAATTTAAACACTATGACTGAGTCCGTGCAAAATGTTACTTCTGCAATAGAGCAGGCGAATGCAAAGATAGATGAATACAATAACGCTGAAAACGAAACAGATAATGAGACTGAGGATAATTCACCTACCGAAGAATTAAATAATCAAACGGCAGGGCTGTCAAGTAATGTAGAAAATGTTAGTAGTTTGTTTGATGACCTGGCTGTATCACTTGATGAAATCAACGCCACGATTGCTGATATGCCTGAATTGTTAGATGAAGTTAATACTGGTATCGGCAATCTTATCGAACAACTTAACAATCTGCCGGAAATGACACAATCTGATGATTCGGCACCGGTTGAAGAAACACAAAGCAATCCTGAGATACCCGACTTTTCAGCCTTAACGGAGGCTATTGCTCAATCCAGCAATAAAATCAATGAAGCTAATTCATTAATGAATGAAGCAAATCAAGCCATATCACGAATTAATGAATGGTTAGAACCTATAACAGAACAGATGAATACAGCAATAGAAAACATACTAAATGCAACTGATTCAATTTCTGACTTAAAATCAAGCATTGACAAATTAAAAGAGATTAAGGTGGAAAAGCCGCACGTCGAAACAACCGTACAGATAAATGAGGCCACCGCGTGGGACTCCGAACATATCAGAAAGTTAGCTGATAAAGTTGCTGATAAACTTAAACCGGTGATATTAAACGCAATCGGCAGCAGTAATAGTTATTAAAGAGGGCTTGCAAATGAAATGTATAAGAATTGGAGACGCCAAAACTTTAAATTGTGAAGGCTGGCAATTAACGCCCGATGATAGACAGGAGCGCATTGAGATTGTTGGTGGTATCGTTGTACAGGATCACGGGCTGATTGACGAAGGAGAGATAATCTCCTGCTCGTGTAATTTATCTGCAGCAGAAGCTGACAAAGTATTTACATATTGGAAAAATCGACAGAAAGTTGATATTGTCGATGAATCAGGGAACATACACCAAAACAGGCGCGTTATCGTTAAACGTTACAAATATGTTGATATGTTCCCTAATTTTTATAACATAGATTTTGAATTTTGGAGGAAATAAAAATGAGTGTTAATTATGCATTATATATGAATAATCCGACGGTGGGCGGCGTGGACGGCACGCGTATTAGTACAGGTGATAACTCTTTACCGCTGACTGCAACTCTTGACGCCAGTCAGAATGAAGCCGTTGCGCTGAAATGCGCAGTCCGATGTGACAGCGGTTATAAAATTGCAAGTGATTGTACCATTTCATTTACCGGCACCAATTCCAGCAAGTGGAAGGTTGCTAATGATAACAACTACGCCGACGCCAACACCGCGCTGCAATATGCTGTCTGGGACGACTCTATAACCATTAGTGATATTGGTACGACCAATAAAATCTTTTGGGCAAAAGCTATGAGCAGCAGTGATGAAAATCCGTCAAATGATACAAGCGTAAAATTACAGGCAATCGCCCTTGTCTCGCAGGGGTGACCGTTATGTCTTTTCGTTATGTTAATCCGGGGTTCGCAGAACTTATTGAAGCTCTAACTAATAAGGGAACTGTTACAAGTAATGTTTATAACCCTATTAATGGTGTCGCATTTTATTCTACAAATGATCAAAACAATACTCAGCCTTCTTGCATGTTGTTGGCGAATACTCCAAATCAACTTTATGTAAGATTTGACATTTATTGTGGCACTAATAATTTTGCCTTTTATCTTATGGAAAATCGCAACACTTATGATTATTATAAGTTTGGTGTATGGGGTTATTCACCAATCATATTTTATTATGGTGGTGCATCTAAAGAGATCGCCCGTACTTCTGTTAATTGGGACGATATAGGAGTTAATCATATATGGTTTCATTTGGATTTCACTAATTTTACTGGCGAAATTGTGATTAATGGCGTTTATAAAAGTTATAGCTTTTCTCAATCTAATTTGGCCGGTCGAAGGGTAAAGGTACGCGGCAATAGTAATTGTTATTTTTCAAATATCATAATTTCAGATGAATATATTGATCCAAAAGAAGAAGTTGTAATGTTGCCAACAAGCGGTGTGTCTACTGATATGGCGGCTAATCAGGACGGCACCTATACTGCTGATAGTGCAGGTCAATCTGTGCTCCATACGGTTGATGCTTCAACTCTTATCACTAATTACGGTGGTGAATCACAAGTTACAGGCATTGCGCCTTTAGCGGTTCCGGCTTATCGAACTGCCCAAGGCTTATGCAACTTGATTAGCATTGACAAAATCAGCGGCTCATTGACAACTCATAATACGGTCGAGGTTTCAACTGATTCTGATTCTGCTGTTTGCGATTGCTGGAAGCCGAGCAATCTTACGCTTTCAGGTTTACATGGCAAGCAATTAGGCTGGCAGGCGGCGATGTAATATGTCCATTATTTTAAAGAACAAGATTGCCATAACATATATACCAAATGGTGAAGAGATTTTTAAGCCGCTTTATTTCGCCACTATCATTTCATTAGATAAAGTAACTGTTGATACTAAAAGGCAAGTTGTCAACACCATATCGACTGCAGCAGATACGGCGCGCCATATTAAGAATGTTGAAGATACAACCGTTGACCTTAAGCGTAACATTAAAAATATCGTCAACATCAACCCTGATCTCTTGCGTAAAATTTCAAATGTGCAATCTATATCCGTTGATACCAGCAGACGCGTTCAAGCCTACAACATTACTTTTATGCCGCGTTATGCTGCAACTCTATTGCCGCCTGATAAACTACTTTCTGATATTGCACGTATCGTTGTCAAGAATGAAGATGTTTTGTCAGATACTTTACGCCGCTTAAAGCAAACAATTTTTTTGGATACAGCGCGCGCCATTTCTAATATTCAATCTATAGACGTCGACACTTTACGTGAAGTCGGCGGCATCTCCATTATATCAGCTGATACCAACAGACAGACCCGCGCATTTTTCACTGCTGACTTGAAACGTACAATCGTTAAATCAGAAGTTACTAAGACAGATACCATTATCAGAACGCCTGCACGCCTCATATACAGGCTTGAAACTCCAACAAGGCTAAATACCCTTAAAGCCGCTAAAAAATTAGCTACAGAGACTCCTGTGAGCTTATACAGCACTTTAAATGCGTTCGGTGTAACTTCTATCAATCTTTCACTCAATGAAATGTCTTTGTCTGATCAATTTGATATGGAGTTGACCGAACCTCTTTTTATTAATTGTGCTATGCAAGGCCAGCTTTTCAATTATAAATTTGATTTTTTGGTTGAAAATTTACAAAAACGAAATGGTATTTATTCCGTCAAGGGTATGTATAATCAAGACGCTCAATTGTACACTTCTATTTATATTGAACGATATGCTCTTGCACAAACATTGACCAATGAGGATATTAATGTATTGCTGGAAAATGTTCCATCTGCCCGGTTGATTTGGGACGGAGTTAGCGAAAGCGGTAAATGGTGCGTCGGTTCTACAGAGGACGGACGCTTAATAATGAATTATATTGAAGTTGATGGGCAGAGATTAAGCCAATTTGAAACAAGAAAATATTTGCTTGCCAATTATGCATTTTCCGCCAACTACATTAAAATGATTGCAAATGCGCTGGGCTTAAAGACTTACATCAAAATTCAAGATTTTAAAAACACGCAGTTAGAAAATTATATTGACAACTATACCACTTATCTTGATATTCTGACTTCCGCTTATAGCTGGTCGTCTAAGTTACCTCATAGACAAATTAACGTTTTCATTCGTGATGATACTCTTTATGTCTTACAGCGCGGCCTTGAAGATGATGTTTACGATATTACAGATATAGCTCATTCCGAACCGGAAATTGAGCAGTCTTTAATGCGTACCACGTGGAAGCAGCAGATTATAAAATGGTCGACTAAAAAAGATGCGATTGATGATGGCGACGATGATAGTGGTGGTGGCGAAAGCGGCGGTGAAAGCGGCGGTGAAGAAGAAAAACCCAAAGCCCCAGAACAAGACCCTGATGATGATGATGACGACGATGATCCTACACCTTTCACCGGTGATATTGAATACGAAAAAGAATTTGACGGCGGTTCAATTAATATGTCTATCTCATATTCTGAAGGTTTAATGCAGCGCAACTATAAAAGAATCACCACCACTGACTCGGACATTAAAGAAGAAACAACCACCGTTTCTGATACAAAGTACAGCTATAGTTCGTACAGAAAAGTATCAGGTGCTAAAGTTAAAACAAAAACATCAACAGTTCAAATGATAGATGGTGATAAGATGATTGAAAAGAAAATCCCTTATCAAGCTGTCGATCCAATATATTCTACGATACATTATTTAACCATTGAAAACACTTCTGTCACTACTCAAACCGGCAATTACAAAGATATTCATAACACCGTAAAAGAAAATTTCTATGAGGGTATCGGCGACGCTAAGTACATTTTTGAAGAACGCGAAATTGACACTGTTGAAAAATGGTACAATTCAAAACAAAAAGGCGGCTGGTATATTCTTGATTCTGAAAAGACTATTCGTCAAACTTTTCACACACCTGTCGGCAACGGCTGGTATGCTACTACGTTTTTTGAAAATGGCGAATTTAAAGGCGGCTCCTTATCGCAGGGCAAGCCCTTTCAGCAGGTAACACCTTATATTGCAGAAGAAATTCAAAAAGATTGGAATAAAGAACCGCAGCCGGAAAATGACCCGCCAAAACAACCCGAATCTTTACCAGAAGACGGCAAAGACCCTAATAATTTGGGCGGCTATGCAGGTGAAAATGGCGGCAACGGTGATGATGATAAAAATCCTAATTACACTTATGCTTCAATACCGGAGGTTGATTCTTCATTTCCAACCGATGATCCAATTGTTGCACGTGTTCTTGAAGATGAATTGAAAAATCTTAACCGTAAAATTCAAGAGACTGTATCTGTGACTATTTACGGCGAAGTCAATAATGGCATTCCAGAAGCTGATCACATTGTCGACTTTACGGAGCGCGTTAAATTAGACGGCGTTGAATATTTTCTTGTTTCTAATGAAGTCGAAATCACGCCGCGTTTAACTTCTCAAACTTTAAATTTAGTGAGGTGGTTTTAATTGAGTTCGGGTATGTATGGTTTAGGCGAAGCTATTAAAAAGGCGGTCGACGAACGCATTAAAAAAGAAGCGCGTGCTAAACGCGGGCAGGTGCGCGGTGCTATCTTTTATTCTAACTCCGGTTATTTTCCGGCAAGAGTTTCCGTTGAATGTAACACCAACAGAAGCGTCTGGGCACAGCGTTCAATCGGCGGTTCTGCCGTTGTTATTGGTCAATAATCTATGTATAGAGGAAGAGTGACCGCAACCTGCGGCAGGGTAGTTCAAGTCAATGGCAAATGGGTAACTTGTATTGGTAACAAAACTGTACGAACCGGTGATTTAGTCTGGACGGACGGCAAATGTGTTTATGGTAATTTCATTGAATGCGGGCAGCCACCTAAATTCCCTGTATCTACTTTGCAAGGTATACCCATTTTGTCTAACAAATTTAAATATATAAATGATAACAATCAGGAAAAATATTACACCAAAAATCAATATTTTTATTTTGACGTTAAAAAACGTATGTTGAAAAAATGCAAACTCCAACCGGACAATTTCAAAAACGTTTTAGGTATCGTCAACAATGAAAGTAAAGTCTATGTTTTGAACAAAGATGTTTATATAAAACAAAAAAAACAGGATACCGGCAATGAGGATACAGACGATCAAGACTATATACTTGACGCCGAAGTTGGCAGTTCGGGCGACGTCTTTGTGCTAAAAAATTGTTATGTCGACCCGCCAACTTCTTATCTAAATTCAACCTCTAATGCAAAGATTAAGGGCGGCGAAATTTATCGCAATGAAGAAGTCATTGGTAATTATGCAGAATCAATTCAAGCCTGCTTGCCGAATGCCGCCGGAGACGTTGCAGACAAACTTTTTAGAGTTATGGCCGGTTTCATTGACAGCGAAGGGCATTATTACATTTATGTTTATGTCTACAGCTACGGCGGTGATTACATTAACGAAACGGAAGGTTATATTGAAAATGATACAGCTAAATGTCAATACGTAATCATTACCGACAAGGGCTCACAGGTTATTTTTCAGTCGTCTACAGAACGTGATTTTAACTATTTAGATTTCGACGAAGGAGAAGATTTTAACGGACTGTATAACGTGCAGTTTAGTTCCGAATTTAAGATTAAATCAAATGCATTAAAAATTCCTATGCCCGACGACTGGTACTTCACTTTTGAGATACCTTCTTTTCTGCTAAATCTACCAAGTAGTGTTGTTGAGTCCTTTGAAAATCAAAATGGTTGGTCGAATAGAGCTAATACACTCAAAGATATATTCACATCTTATGGCTTCGCGGACGTCGATGTAGAATATTATATCATTAAGATTTTTAATCCTAATGACGAACATATTTTAACTATCGAGACTGTTACTCTATTTTGGAAAATTAATATTTGCACTCTCAATAATAATGAATACATTGTCCAGATACCCGCCAGCAGCTATAATGAAGAATACATATTTTTGGCGAAAAAAGATGCCGTGATTCAAATGCATTACACCACCAAATCCATTAACGATTCACATATTGACGAAGATAATTTTTTGTCTTTCAAAGACGCAGATACGGGCGAAAACACGATCGTTGATACTACGTCCAACTTTCGATTACGTCAGTTGAAAGACCTCAATTTATATAAAAAAGCTGTCCGTAAATCACTTGCAAATTAATAGCCTTGGTAGTTCAATCACTATCAAGGCTTTATTTTTTTTCGATTATTTTATTTAGCATTTCCGCCGCTTCTTTTCCGCTATCTTCGTACATATGGCTGTATATCTCCAATGTTATTTTCGGTGATTTATGTCCTAATCGTTTACTTATCGTTGTTATCGGTAATCCTAAATTGATTAACAGGCTCGCGTGGCTGTGTCTTAAATCGTGTATCCGTATCTTTTTTACTCCAGCTTTCACCGCGCAACGCTTTAACACACTTAGCAAGGAACTTGAATCAGTTGCAAATATCGTTTCACCTTCAACTCCTGATGCATATGTTTTTAACTCTTTTATTATTTCGTCCGGCATATCTATCGTCCGTATGCTATATCTTGTTTTCGGCATCGATATTTCACCTGTTAAGTATATTTTACTTTTATTGATTCGTATCTGTTTCTTATCGTAATTTATATCTTCCTTCTTCAATGCAAGCAATTCGCCTACTCTCATACCACCGTAAAACAATAACTTAAAGCATAATTTGTGCTTCTCATTCTTTACATATTCCATTGCCTGTTCAAATTCTTCTATCGTCCAAAAATTGACACTGCTTTCAGGCTGCCCTATACTGCCGGTCACTCGTAATGGATTTTGCTTTAATCCGTAATATTTTACCGCGTGATTGAACATACTGCTTACATTTATATGGATTGTCCGCAGCGTCCCGCTCTTTAAACTGCCACCACTTATCAATTGATTCTGCCATTCACGCATCATTACCGGCGTGACTTCGCTGAGTGTATACCGCCCTATCTTCGGCAGCACATAATTTTTTATTATCGACTCCATGTTTTTATACGTCCCGATCTTTACTCGTATCTTTTTATCTGCTAAGTATTTCGCCGCCAGTGATCGCACTGTCATTTCCAGCTTGTCCTTCGACCTTGCTTTAAATTCATATTCATATGCCTGCGCTTCTTTTTTCGTCTTAAATCCGCGCTTCGTCGTATACCGAATATTGCCGTTGCTATCTCTGTATTTATATTTCGTGTACCACGTTTTCCGCTCTTCATCCTTGTATACTGCCATATCCACCTCCGTCAAATTTCGTCAATATTATATGTCATTTCCGTTCCTTATTTATTATTTTATTTCTTTCGATTTTTTCCACGCCTGGCAAGTTTTGACCACCATTTATTACTTTTTTCATGCGCGGATTTTTCTGTTTCTATACGAACTTATACTTCATTTTCATTATATTACATCTAACCGATATTTTTTTACTCTTTTACATTTTTATGTTAAAATTATTCTGTGAGGTGATTCTATTTGGATAATACACTTTTCCATTTCCTGATTATGCTGATTATTATGTCCGCCGGCGCAACCGCCACTGCTTATATGTTTTTCACTGACAAAAAATTGTCTCATATTTGTATCGTTTCTTTTGTCACTTTCGCCGCCTTCATTGCTTTTCATTATCTCCACGAAATAGACGATATTGGTTTTGCCGATGAGACCCTTATACAATCCAACGAATTTGACACTTCATTTGATTTCGACTACAACGAACAACAGCATCCTCTACCAGATGATAATAATCAACCTATATATGAAGCTCCAACATTACACGAAAATCAAACCATTACACCACCTGTTCCTCAGCAATCCGACACTCAATCTAATGCACCTGTGTCTCAGTCTAATCAAATATCCAGACCAACGCCTCATATTTCAGATATTCGCGACCTTTATTCTGATTCTCAAATACGCAGTAAACTTGCTGACTTATCC
>JAFUTM010000143.1 GCA_017484235.1 Selenomonadaceae bacterium | reverse complement strand
TTTTATTATACAAAATGGTAGAGGTTTTCGTCAAGTTTATTCTATCACAATCACAGTTATTTATCAATTACACAAAAGTTTTTTAAGATTATTCTAATTGGCTTGTGAAAATCTTATTGTCCTTGACAGTGAAATTAATAAATTCTGAAGTAGCCGTTTCATTATTTGGCGTTACAAATTCAAAGCAATATAAGTATTCGCCGTCGCCAAGTTCTTCATCGTCAAATTTTGGATTGTCGCCAATCGTAAAGGTGTCGACCTCAACCTCAGTAAGTTCACTATCGTCGCCGCTGATTGTCATTCCATAATGCAATGTGGTAATCTTATCGCCTTTTTTGAGTTTAATTAAATTCCTGTCAGCCATACCATTAACTGCGCCTCGTCTTGCGCCAAGAATTTTATATTTTGAAGTCTTATAATCATAAGCAACTTGCAAATTACATTTCTTGCCGTTCAGTTTAATCGGTACGGAATATAAATTATAGTCATTATTAGACTCAACCACTTCAATATAAACAGGGTGACCATCAAGCATAGGCCAAACCGCCTGGAAGTTATCAGTAAATTTACCTTTTTTCCAGTCCATATCGACGTTCGCATCACTGCCAAGATATAAAATTATATCCGCGTCCGCATCAACATAAGCCAAATTGCAGTAAACATCAGAAATAATATCCATCTGTTGATTATTCAACTGAACATAGGCATTATTATCTTTGTCAACTTTTACTGCCAAATCTTCCAGTTCGGAAATATTAAATATTGGTTTCTTCTTCGTAGGCTGTGGAACTGCAATTTCATAGTTTCCGTTTAAAATATCGTTTGCCGCTGGCGGCATAACTCCATATAATAAATGATAATATAAACATTTTTGAGTTAAAGGTGCACTCTTTTGCTGCGCATATAAATTGTAAATCTGATCGCCACCGTCGTATGGATAAAAGCCAGAAAGTCCGCTACTGTTACTGCGATATGGTCCCTGTACTTTATAAACGACAACGTCACTAAGAGCATTAATTAAATTTTGAGAAGTTTGCGGAAGCAGTTCTTGTGAATTCTGTGCAAGGTCTCCTATATCAACCATATCAAAATAACTTGTTTCACGAGTGTTGCCGCCATAGTTCTCTGATTTTTTAGCACTTCGTCCAAGTGAAGAGAAAAACTTTTTGGGATTTTTAGCAGATAATCTGAGTGCTTCAACGCCAAAAGCATCGTAAGCGGCTTTAAGAGTAGGCATTTTGGTCACATTTACAACTGACAATGTTGTTGAATCTTCCGTCCAGGCATCTTCACAGCCAGCATAATATGTATCGCAAATTATTTGACCAAGTCCGTCTCCACCCATTGCAGGGTTATTACCCAAAGCATTCAGCCAACCGGCATATTCCCAGCCGTTTCCAGGTTCAACCTCTTCTGAGGCAACCATATAACGTGTCAGGCCGTGCAAAGTATTTGCCACGTCAAAGGTAGCCATTAAACAAGCGTCGAAGCCAATCATTTCAAACGGTGGGTTATCTTCTGAAGCATCAAAAACTGAAACAAATGCATCGCGTATGCCGTTGAGACTCAGTATATTGTCTGTTCGCTCATCTTGACAAACACCAAAAGCACTGCCACCTCCGTGATCCCAAAATATAAATACTTTATGATCGGCATCGAAATTGTCTTTGCCAAAATGTAAAAAGCTGGCTAAAGTATCAGGACTGCCCATATCAGCATCTGAAATTGTCTCTAATTCGTGCAGCCCTTCGGAATCGTACAAAAATCTATTTGTTTGACCAGATTTTACAAAAGCATTATGCCATTCATTGGAGCCGCCTGCTTGAATTAATACTTTGACATTTTCCGGAATTTTGGAATTGAGCATTTCTTCAATATCGGAAGTGGCAGAACCATAATCAGTCTCAAGATCACTGCCACATATGTACCAGTAAATAAGCCAAGTGTCATTTGCATTGTAAACATCGGCAAAAGTTGACGTTTTTATCTCTGTGTCTTGATCATCATCTAAATCAATACAGGAAACCACTAAAAAGGTACACAATATCGCAAAAATTGTAAGAGCAAGTTTTTTCATTAAAATCACCTCTTTGATTAAATCGTCACTTCGTTTATTAATCGTCTTTGTGTGCCAGATACTGCATATATCTTCGTTTAGCTTCTTTTCGTTTGCGCTGGCTTATCGGAATTTTTGTTCCATTGCTGAGAATGAAATCATCACTCTGCATTGACTGAATATAGTCCATATTGATGATAATTCGATAATGACACTCCAAAAATCTTTTATCGCCAAGTAAAAGCTGTTGACATTTTTGATAGCTCATAGTAGTTATTAATTCTTGATTAATTGTTGTTATCCTTAGTTTATGATTTTCATTTATATCAATAAAACAAATATTTTTATAAGGAATGGTAATATCCATACTTTTCGTCACAGAAACTGTAATTTCCTGATTCTTTTCCAAAAGTTTTGGATAAATATAATTAAAAGTATTATTAAATTCTTCTTCGTGTTCAGACAACGGCTTAATAAAATATCCAGAGGCAAATACCGAGTATCCGTCAAGCAGAAATTCATCACTGCTCGTCAAAAAAATTATATGACATTCTCTGTCTTTTACACGTATAAGACGTGCTAATTTTATGCCGTCTATATCTTTCATACATATGTCAAGAATTATTAGGTCATATCTTTCTGTTTCAAAACTTTTTATAAAATCGGCAGCTTGTTGGTAGCTCTTTACTTTCAAATTATAGGACAATTCATTATGATTTTTAAAAATATAGTTTGTAACATAATCTATTGCCGCTGATAAATCTTCGAGATCGTCATCTACGATTGCTACTTTCAAAAATTTCACCGCCAAACAATTAATATAAACAAAAATAAGCAATTCTAATAACTAAAGGTATACAATAAATAGGAATTGCTTATAAAAATATATTATTAATTAAAAATTTTAATTAAAAATTTTAATTAATTGCGTTTAATATGACGAACTACATCAATAATACTATCAATCAGGCTGGAATCATCGTTGTCATCATTGTTATTAATTTTTTTGCTTGGAGCTTCTGAACTTTCATAATCTTGATTTAGATTTTTCCTTTTAGCCTTTTTGAGTTTTGCAGCTGCCTGTGAAAGATTTGATCTATTAGTTTCACTCATAAATGCTAACCTCTAATCATTAAGAATCATTAATTAAATTTTTTCCAAAACCTAATAATTATATTTTAACAGAAAATTTTTAAAATACAAGAAAAAATTAAAAATTGATTAAGATTTTCAAAAAATGACACATTATTATGATGATTATTTGTTAGTTGCGGCAGAATTGAAATTATGCTATCATATAATAAAAATATACGGAGTTTCATTATATGGAATTTATTTTGCTTTCAATTTTAGTGGTGCTGATTCAACTTTCAGATTCTTACTTGCGTTATTTGCCATTCAGCAGCCGAACCACTATAATTGAAATTCACCGCCTCTGGATTAGATTGCTGATCTGGAGTATAGTTGCAATTTCTTTTTATTATTTAATTTTCAACTATTCAGGCATTAATACTGTATCGTATAAATCTATTCTGATGATTGGCTGGATTCCATATTGTTTAATATCAATATTAACTATTAAACATCAATCTTTACAGCACATTTTTATTATAGGAATGTCCTTACTGTGGGTAATTATACAAAACAATTGGGCAGCTATGATTGATGTTATTTTCTTTATCGATGAAACAGATGAGTCTATAATCTTTGCTCACTCTGTCTCTTATTTATTGTTGTTTATCATTATGCTTCCGGTTGAGCGGCATTATTTTATGCATATTCTGCCGCAAAATTCTTTTTGGGATAGCCGCCCGCAAGGTTATTATATCGTATTGCTGCCAATCATAATTGGTGCAGGTCACTTTATTTTATGGGCAGACGGCCAACTCATTCACTCGTGGCCAGAAAGATTCTCTCGGCTATATTTGATATTCGCGTTTTTCTTTATTTATAAATATGTGTTGACAGGAGCGAACACTTTTTACGAACACGGAAAGACTTTGAGAAAAATGCAGCTATTAAAAGAACAAGTCTCATCTTTGGAGTGCAGCAACAAACTCATGAAGAACAATCATCAACAAATAACGCTGCTTCGCAATAGTCTGCATAACAATTATCAGATGCTTTTAAAATTAATAAATGAAAACGCCATTGACAAAGTACAAAATTATATTCATCAGCAGGAATGTTTACTAAATTCTACTAAAATCATTTCATTTTGCCGTGAGCCTTTGATAAATGCAGCACTTTCCATATATCTTCAACAAGCAGAAGAATTTAATATTATAGTTCATCATAAAATAAACCTGCCGATAAATTTTTCTACAAATGAAAGTGATTTTGCCATATTAATATCAAATTTGCTTGAGAATGCGATAAATGCGAGTCAAAAGCAATCTTCGGATTCTCGTGAAATTTCAATTATTGTTCAGCATAGTGGAAAACAATGTGTATTGGAAATATCCAATCGTTATGACTATGATTTTATCGTCGGTGAAAATGGACTGCCCAAAACTCATAAAGAAGGTCACGGCATAGGTATGGTCTCATTGGAAGCGTTTGTAAATAAATATCGCGCTCAAGTAGAGTTCCTTAAATCAGACGGCTGGGTAAAATTTTCAATGTACTGGGAGGATAGTTTCGTATGTTGATAATTTTGTTTGCTGTCAATATAATTTTAATTCAAATAGCTGGTGCATATCTTCGTTATCTTCCATTCAGTCAAAGTCTTACAAGCAATGAAATTTTTCACCTTTGGAAAAGATTAATTATATGGAGTATCATAAGCTTTTTCATTATTGTTATAACGTTTTATAAATTTAATATAAATATAACTCTTTATAAAATGGTATTATACTCCGGTTGGATTCCATATTTTTTATTGTCGCTGACTGTTATAAGAAACAAAATTAAACATCATATATTTGTACTTGGTATGCAGTGTATCTGGAGCCTTATGCTGCATACTCTGACTGGCATTATGGATAACATTTTATATGAGCAGCTATCAAAATATATTTTAATATTTCACGGTGTGGTATATATAAGCTTTTTTATATTGTTTTTCCATTGGGAACGTTACTTTTTTAAAAATATTCTGTCGTCAAGATATATTTTTGATGATAGATTTAGCCCATACAGCTGGTACAGCGCGATTTTACCGTTAGTAGTTTTCATTGGAATCTCGTTGCCCATAGCTGACGGAATATTTTTACACACATTTAAAGAACAAATTTTACGATTTTTTATTCCCCTATTCTTCTTTTTGATGTATCGATCTATGAGCATCTCAACTCGACAAATTGATGAGCAGCGTCAAAATGAATACATTAATGCTATGTTAAATCAGCAGCTTGAATCGTTAAAGAGATATAATTTGCTTATCCAGGAAAATCAAAAGCAGATTGCGATTTTTCGACACGACCTGCGGCACAGCTATCGTTTAATTAGTGCAATGCTGAAAGAAGGTAACGTGGAAGAAGCATTAATACATATTAAAACGCAAGATAAGCTCGTTGAGCAAAATATTAAAAAGGTCTGACTAGCAAAATGCTGAGCCGGACCTTTTATATTATGTACACAATTCAAATATACGATTATTTCTTTATCCAGTTCCTATTCAAGTGATTAGATTGCCACTTATTGCCATCGGCGAGCTGGAATGTTACATCAGTATTGCTATTCACTTGCAGGCTACCGCCGTCGTTTAACTTAACGTTTATACCACTGTTGGTAATCTCCATACTTGTGATATCCTCAAGCGTTATGTCAAGCAGATTAATTAAATCATCAGATTTTATATTCTGTATAACATCATTGCCGTTGCCTTTCAGGTAGAAGAACTCGTTGGAGCCTGTACTGCCAATCAAGGTGTCGTCGCCCGCATTTTCATCTGTGTAAGAACCGCCCCATAAACTATTGTTGCCGCTGCCACCAATAATGACATTGTCTACGCCGTCCGCTCCGACTAAGGTCGCCTTACCAGTCGCACTGCTCGCATTAATATTCGTGATATTGTCATACGCCTTCCCGTCAAATCCATTTGCGTAGATTGCCACATCTTCCGCGCCGTCCGCCGTTATCGTCGCGCTGCCGCTCTTGTTCAGATAGAACTGCACCGCATCATCATACTTGAAATTGTCGCCGACTTCCACCACATAATCATTGTTCCAGGCATTTATCTGCAGCACTTCATTTGCCGCGCCTTCTATTATCATCTGGTCGTCGTAGTCCGCGCCCACTTGTATCCGTAACTCGTCGCCGACTAACTCGTAACTTGTGATGCCCTCGCCGAACGTGTGTATCTTATCGCTCGTTGCCGACGTGCCGAACTCGAAGCCTGAGATAGTGTCAAGCCCACTGCCCTCAAGCATAAAGAACGTTGCACCACCGGTCTTGTCATCACCTGCATAGCCGAACAAACTGTCACGTGTACCGCCTGCTCCGCCATATATTGAAGTCTCACCGTGTCCGGCATAAAGCGCATTATTATCAACTTCGCTGCCCCAAAGTGTCGTTTTGCCTCTGCCGCCTTTGACCGCCTCTATATTATGGAAATTATCATTCATATTGACGTTCAGCGCGTAATCATAATTTGAATAATCGACAGTCGAGCCGTTATTCAACTTCTCATCATTAAGCGTTTTACTCGTTCCGTAAAATTCCGCCGGCACGCTGTCTGCATTTACTGTAAGTGCCGAATCATCAGCTATAAAGGAAATCTCTTCGTCGTTTATCAACAAATTAGTCGTTTCAGCAATGTCTTTAAACGTCAGACTCGTGTTATTTTTCTCAAGGCGCAGATTGCCGTTTACAACCTCAAAACTTATATCATCTACACCATCAACAGTAATTTTGTCTACGGAGCTGTCAAATGACTTAATCGTCGCATTGCTATTGATATTTCCGTTGCCAAGATTTATCGTCACGCCGCCAATATTGCCGTTGATGCGCCATTCGCGGTCGAGATGATCAATATCAATTAGGTCGTTGCCGCCACTAAGATTTACCACATCGTCCGCCGCTGCATAAATTGTATCGTTGCCGGATCCGCCCTTCATAGTTGAATAGCCGCTCGGCGCGACTCCTATAATTATCGCGTCGTCTGTATAATCGCTGCCGTCGACGTTGCCGCCCGCCTGTCCGCTCCAGCCGTAAAGCTGCGTCTTATTCTCATTTAGAATGTGGAAGTTGACGAACGTGCCGTTTAACGTGTCCGTGCCACTCAGTTCGACTCTGCCCAGATTATCCGCCTTGAAATAGCCGTCGCCAACTACCAAGAGATAAGGATCACCATACATTATGAGATTCGTGAGGTTTTCGCTGGTGTTAGTGAGGAAGGTCGCGCCGGTCTTTGCGTCGTAATTGTGTACTGTCAAAGTATCAGTATTCAGCGCAGTTATCGTATCCTTACCGCCCTTTGCCAAATCTATATATTCATTAGGACCGCTCGTCGCTACTATATAATCATCACCTGCGCCGCCGATCATTGTGACCTCTGCCTTTGATGAATAGTTTTCAATTGAGTCACCGCCACTGCCCGCCATTATAATCTTGTCGCCGCTGGCATTGTTTCCGATTATCGCCACATTTTCGCCTTTATCGTCTCCTTGTATTATGATATCGTCGCTTCCATTATCATAATAAATGTCGTCCTCGTCTATTGACAGTTTCGCCGTCTCGTATGCCATCGCTCCAGCTTCCAAAACTTCCAAGCCGGATTCGCCGCTTATAAGGCTCGATACGTGGCTTAATGTAACTGTGCTGTCATTGACCTTCCACTTACCAACACCGCTTACCGTTGCCGTGCCGTCAGCAGAAGATTTTATCGTCACTCCG
>JAFUTM010000142.1 GCA_017484235.1 Selenomonadaceae bacterium | reverse complement strand
GATTGGCGGCACGGCTGAAGAAGACGCGGCTAAGTGGATTGCCGAGAATATGCCGGATAAGCCGGTCACTGCGTTTATTGCCGGTCGTCAGGCTCCTCCGGGCAAGCGCATGGGTCACGCGGGTGCAATTATTAGTGGCGGCAAGGGCACGGCGGCCGATAAGATTAAGGCACTTAACGGTGTTGGTATTCAAGTTGCTGATACGGTTGCTCATATTGGCGAAACTGTTGTCGACACGCTGAAGAAAGCCGGCATCTATGACGTTTGCCACACCTGCTGATTATTATAATTAGTCAACGAAAATATTTTATAAAATAAAACAAATTAAAAACTCTTATGTCACCCGTTTCATTGGACGACGTAAGAGTTTTTTAATTTTTGATAATTTGCAGATTTTTAATTGACATATCCTGCGGACCGGTAATTTGGCAGCCCTTCTTTTTAGCATAGTGAATGTAATCAATGATTTCTTTAGTAATTTGTTCGCCGGGCGCAATGATTGGAATACCTGGCGGATAACACATCAAAAACTCTGCTGCAGTCTCTCCGATCGTCTCGTCAAGCGGCAGAGATTTTTTATCGGCATAAAAAGCATCTTTCGGACTGCAGACGACAATCGGATCAATATATTCAGCTTTTAACATTTTCGACGGATCCTTACGATAATTGCGCTTAATTTCGGCAAGTGCCGCGACAAGCCGCTCAATATCCTTGTCTCGATCGCCAACTGAAACGTAAGCTAAAATATTTGCAATATCGCCAAACTCAGTTTGAATATCGTATTCGTCACGCAAAAGGTCATAAACTTCAATTCCGGCAAGCCCGATTGGACGAGTAAAAATTGACAGCTTGGTAATATCAAAATTAAATACCGCGTCGCCGTCAATCAATTCATCACTGTAAGCATAATAGCCACCGATAGCATTAATCTCATCGCGTGCGTACTCAACTAAATTTATAACTTTATCAAAAATCTCACTGCCGTGAAGTGCCAAATTGCGGCGCGACACGTCCAAACTGGACATTAACAGATAAGAAGCACTTGTCGATTGAGTAATATTTACAATCTGATGAACGTAGCCGACATTTATGTCCTTGCCACACAGGAGTAATGAACTCTGCGTAAGTGATCCACCAGACTTATGCATTGAAATTGCCGCCATATCTGCACCGGCGTGCATTGCAGCTTTAGGCAATTTTTTATTGAAATAAAAATGCGTGCCGTGCGCCTCGTCCGCCAATAACTTCATTCTGTTTGCGTGGGCCAGATTAGTAAGCTGTTCAATATCAGAGCATATTCCGTAATAAGTTGGATTGTTTACCAATATAGCTTTTGCATCTAGATTATCTTTTATTGCCTGCTCAACTTCGGCAACTTTCATTCCAAGTGAGATGCCCAGATTTTCATCAGTCTGCGGATTTACATAAACCGGTTTTGCTCCACATAAAATCAGCGCGTTAATTGCACTGCGATGAACGTTGCGCGGCATAATAATTTTATCACCTGGTTTAAGTGAAGCTAAAATCATTGCTTGAACTGCACTGGTCGTGCCGCCGACCATAAAAAATGCGTGTGCGGCACCGAACGCCTCTGCCGCTAATTGTTCAGCGTCGCGAATTACTGAAATTGGGTGACAGAGATTATCCAGCATCTTCATAGAATTAACGTCAACGTCCATACACTTCTGACCTAAAAAATCAGTTAGGTCTTTATTGCCGCGCCCGTGCTTATGTCCAGG
>JAFUTM010000141.1 GCA_017484235.1 Selenomonadaceae bacterium | reverse complement strand
ATGCGACGGTCATACCAAATCGAGGTGCGTGGATAGAACTGGAAACCGACACAACGGATATGATTTCAGTCAGAATTGATCGCACTAGAAAAATGCCGGTGACTTATCTCTTAAGAGCATTGGGTTTTACCAAAGATGAACACATTCTGCAATTATTTGATTATGACAAGCGAATTAAAATGGCGTTAGAGCACGATGGCGAAATTGATTCAAAAGATAAAGCTCTAATTGAAATCTATAGGCGGCTCAGACCAGGCGAACCTGCAACTGTAGAAAACTCTCAGCAATTATTAAATTCGTTATTTTTTGATCCAAAACGTTATGATCTGGCAACAGTTGGACGTTATAAACTGACTAAAAAACTCGGTTGGAAACGCAGACTTGTTGGCAAAAGACTGGCAGAACCGTTAGTTGACAGAAGCACAGGCGAAGTGATTATTCCAGCAGATATAGTAGTCACAGATCAAATGCTTTCTAAAATTAATGAAGCTGATGAAGCTGTCATTTTTGACTTAACAGAGGATGAGCTGCACAAAGGTTATTTTGAACCAATTGCATTGAGAATACACGCACCGGAAGGCACAGTAAAAAGCAATACGGATAATGACATTATAACGATGCTGTGTTCTCCAACTCTCTCAATTCACGATGACCGTACAATCACTATAGCAGATATAATTTCAGCGATAAGCTATATGTTAAATTTAATGGACGGCATTGGTACAACCGATGATATTGATCATTTGGGCAACCGCAGAGTTCGCAGCGTTGGTGAACTTTTACAAAATCAATATCGTATAGGATTGGCACGAATGGAACGTGTCGTTCGCGAGCGTATGACCATACAGGATTCAGACATTATAACTCCGCAGCTATTGATAAATATACGGCCAGTTGTGGCGGCGATTAAAGAGTTCTTTGGCTCGTCTCAGTTGTCTCAGTTTATGGATCAGCACAATCCACTTTCTGAATTGACACATAAACGCAGACTCTCCGCGCTTGGTCCAGGTGGCTTAAGTCGTGAGAGAGCCGGCTTTGAAGTTCGCGACGTTCATAACTCACATTACGGCAGAATGTGTCCAATTGAAACACCTGAAGGTCCGAACATCGGTCTTATTGGTTCACTTTCAAATTATGCCAGAATAAATCAATACGGCTTTATGGAAACTCCATACAGACGTGTGGACAAAGAGTCGCAGCGCGTTACCGATGATGTTAGATATTTAACTGCTGATGAAGAAGATCAACTCGCTATTGCTCAGGCGAATGAACCGCTTGATGATAATGATTGGTTTGTAAATGAACGAGTAACTGCGCGGTATCGTGAAGAGACTGTTTTGATGAGACGCGAAAAAGTCGACTATATGGACGTGTCGCCAAAACAGGTTGTATCTATTGCAACGGCAATGATACCATTTTTAGAGAACGACGACGCTAACCGCGCATTGATGGGTGCAAATATGCAGCGCCAGGCTGTTCCTTTGCTCAAAACTCAAGCTCCGTTAGTCGGCACTGGTATGGAATATAAAGCTGCCTGTGACTCTGGCGTTATGGTTTTAGCTAAACGTTCGGGCGTAGTCACTTCACTTGCAGCGGACTATATTCGTGTACAGGCAGATAATGGCGAAACTGACGTTTACCATTTACAAAAATTTGTACGTTCAAATCAGGGCACTTGTATCAACCAGATTCCTATAGTTGAGCTGGGCGAAAAAGTCTATGAAAATCAGCCGATAGCCGACGGCCCTGCAACAGATCACGGTGAATTAGCTCTAGGTTATAACATAATCGTAGCGTATATGCCTTGGGAAGGCTACAATTACGAAGACGCTATACTACTTAACGAAAATCTCATTAAGCGCGATATATACACTTCCATTCACATTGAGGAATACGAATGTGAGGCTCGTGATACCAAACTTGGAAGTGAGGAAATTACGCGCGATATACCAAATGTCGGTGAAGATGCGCTCAAAGATTTAACCGCTGACGGCATCGTTGCAATTGGTGCTGATGTGCGTCCTGGTGATATTCTGGTTGGCAAGGTCACACCTAAAGGCGAAACTGAATTAACTGCTGAAGAGCGTCTGCTCCGTGCAATCTTTGGTGAAAAAGCTCGCGAAGTTAGAGACACCTCACTCAGAGTACCTCACGGCGAAGCTGGAAAAATTGTTGATATTAAAATTTTTGACCGTGAAAATAATGACGAATTATCTCCAGGTGTTAATCGTCTTGTCAGAGTTTACATTGCACAAAAACGTAAAATATCCGTTGGCGACAAGATGAGTGGTCGACACGGTAATAAAGGCGTTGTTTCCAGGATTATGCGTCAGGAAGATATGCCGTTTTTACCGGACGGCACTCCTGTTGATATTGTGCTCAATCCGTTAGGCGTGCCTTCTCGTATGAATATCGGTCAGGTTTTAGAAACTCATCTTGGTATGGCAGTCAGAGAAATTGGACGACAAATTAAAGACGGCGATGAAAAAATAGGCGAACGTCTTAAAACACTTGGTTATGACGTAGATAAATTTGGTCTTCCTATTTCTGATAAGGCCGGCGTACATATATCAACACCGGTATTTGACGGCGCAAGTGAAGATGACGTAATTGAGACTATGAAAGCTGCTGGAATGAATGCGAATGGCAAAACTATACTTTATGACGGTCGTACTGGTGAACAGTTTGAAAATCCGGTTACAGTTGGCTGCGTTTATATGTTAAAGTTACATCACTTAGTTGATGATAAGATTCATGCCCGCTCAACTGGTCCGTACTCTCTCGTAACGCAGCAGCCGCTTGGTGGTAAAGCACAATTTGGCGGTCAGCGTTTCGGTGAAATGGAGGTCTGGGCACTTGAGGCA
The DNA here is from genome assembly GCA_017484235.1 of Selenomonadaceae bacterium. GTDB lineage: Bacteria > Bacillota > Negativicutes > Selenomonadales > Selenomonadaceae > Quinella. Next base: position 333 of record JAFUTM010000141.1, on the reverse strand, counting down.
TACGGTGCCTCTTACACTCTGCAGGAAATTTTAACAGTTAAGTCCGATGATGTGGTTGGTCGTGTTAAAGCATATGAAGCCATTGTTAAAGGTGAGAATATTCCAGAACCTGGCGTGCCGGAATCGTTCAAAGTTCTCATTAAGGAATTACAGTCAATCGGACTTGACATAAAGGTATTATCTGAAGATGCAAAAGAAATCATAATACAAGATGACGATGACGACGATGAAAAAACTATTCGCGCTAAAGCCGACAGTGTTGGATTAGACCCAACTGCCGCAGGAAAAGTTCCGGCTCCGGTTGAATCGGAACCAATTATTGTTGATAATGTT
>JAFUTM010000140.1 GCA_017484235.1 Selenomonadaceae bacterium | reverse complement strand
GTACCGGTTCGATTCCGGTTCTCGGCACCAATTTATAAGTTCGCGGTAGTGGCGGAATGGCAGACGCGCTAGCTTCAGGCGCTAGTGGGGGCAACCCTGTGGAGGTTCAAGTCCTCTCTGCCGCACCATTATAAGCGGTCGTGGTGGAATTGGCAGACACGCTACTTTGAGGGGGTAGTGGGAGTATTCCCGTGTGAGTTCAAGTCTCACCGACCGCACCATGTATTTTAAAAGTAATCCGAAAGTGTAAACAATCGGATAAAGGTATGCAGTGTACCATTGCTTTTAGCATAAAGCCTATTTAGGTAACTGTGAGTTCAAGTCTCGTCATTAAGCGGTCGTGGTGGAACTGGCAGACACGCTACTTTGAGGGGGTAGTGGGAGTATTCCCGTGTGAGTTCAAGTCTCACCGACCGCACCATATGAAATTTACAGCTCGGATTATATGTTTATTATATGTTCCGAGCTTTTATAGTATATATTTACTAATTATAATTCAGTATAGTGCAAAAATTTTTCATCTGATTATCTGTGTATTTTATTGAAAAATTTTTGTTGGGGGTCAATAAAATGCAAAATAAATTTAAAGCGACGACGGCACTGCTAATAAGTGCTGCTGGTGCAGTTTTTACATATCCTGCGATTTCACCAATTGTTAATTCTGTAAGCTCTTTTACTTTAGGATTGCTCAATCACGGCTTTACGGCAGCAACAATTGGCGGACTTGCGGACTGGTTTGGTGTTACTGCGTTATTCAGAAAGCCGCTTGGTATTGGCTACCACACTCAAATTTTAATTAGTAATCGTCAACGCATTATGGAAGCAATAGTTGATTTTGTGAGTAACGATCTTCTGAGTGCCCAAAACATAAACAATACTTTAAAAGATGAAAATACTGCTAATCTGTTGATCTCTTATCTTGAGCAAAGTGACGGTCGAAGTAAAATTAAAAATCTTGTCAACGATCTATTTTTCGAGATTGCTTCCACTACTGATACAAAAGAAATTGCAAAGTCGGCTGAACCAATAGTTAAAAATCAAGCTAAAAATATTGATGCTGTCCAGATTATCAACACAATCACAGATGTTTTAACCAATGATACTCATAGCCGTAAAATTATTGCAACACTATTTGAAGCTGGCTTGGATATATTTAAATCAGCACCAGTTCAAAATGCAATTTTGGTAAATATTGCTGCGTTAAAAAAAGAATACGAGGGCGATTCTGCTGGTCGAGCATTTGTTTTATCTGCAATTGATTTAACTGATGATAAAATTTTGGATATGTTAAACAATAATATTGATAAAAAAGTAAATGCTACTATTAAAACATTAACTGGAAATGGAACAGTGGAACCAGACGCTTTAACAACTGCAGCTAATTTGTCTATGTATTTTAAAAATTTCATTAAGTCTGCCACTTCTGATTCAAATACACAAAAGTTTATTGATAATTTCAAGTCTGTTCTGTCAAGCAACTTCGATCTTAAAGATTATATCAAACGTTGGCTTGATTCTTACCTTAAAGGTGAAACTTTTATTAAAAATAAACAAAAGATTGAACAATTGAATGCTAATGCCAATGCACAGTCCAGCCGCATTATTAAACTCGATAAAGTCAAGCCTGTCTGGCAAGACGCAGTTGATAATTTAATTGATGAAAAAATTGACACGTTTATTAATAGTCCGATCCTTCAGGATAAGTTTGATCGTTTTATTAAAAATATGCTCAATTCACTTATCACAAATTATCACGATACTATACCTATGCTTATTCGTGAAAAGTTGGATTCGCTTTCAGATGAGCAGTTGGTGACTTTTGTAGAAGAAAAAGTCGCCGACGATCTGCAGATGATTCGTATTAATGGTTCTATCTGCGGCG
>JAFUTM010000139.1 GCA_017484235.1 Selenomonadaceae bacterium | reverse complement strand
TAGAAAATATTTTTCAGGCAAATTATATTTATCTAAAGATATATTTTCCAAATGAAGCCATTCTTCTCTCAAAGTATGAAAAACAGGCGTAGCATAAATTTTATCTCCATCATAAATTTCTGGGTAGTATTTACGAAGATCATTTTTAACATCTTCAGATGTAACAATTAATGAATCACTGTCTTTAAGTTCATTATAAAAGAGATTATCTCTATCACGACATTCATCAGAAGAAAAGTTTTGAGGAAAGTGTTTATGTTGAAGATCACAAATATATCCTACCCAAGGAAAAGGAAAAATATTGCCAAGTGGTTTTCCAGATGGAAAAACTATATCAATATTTTTTATTTTCATAGATCTTACACATTCATCAATATTCTGATACAATACAATATCTAATTCGGGATACTCTAATAAAAAAGGCTTTGTCAATGCTTCCATATTCTGTTGAGAAATTTGCACAAAAAGTGTAATATTTATCTCTGAATAAAGCCGCATAGCGTGGATATATCTTTTTATTAAATCTACTCCACCACCCCAACCTACAAATGAAGTTCCTAATATAGCTACATTCATTACATTTCACCTCATAATATTTACTTTTGTATTGCAATCATTCGTTTTCGTTTAATCGCATTCATAAGCATTGTCCGTGCATTTTCCATTGACGCATCGCTGGCATCGTCACCGGACGCCATTCGTGCTATCTCTTTGACACGATCTGACTCAGAGAGTCTGGTAACATTAGTCAATGTGCGTTCATTGTCAACTGTCTTTTCAATCAAAATATGAACGTCTGCCATACACGCAATCTGCGGCAGATGAGTTATACACAAAACCTGCTTATATTTAGCAACCTTCGCAATACATTCAGCAACAGCATTAGCTGTCACGCCGCCAAGTCCAGTATCAATTTCATCAAACACCATTATAGAGGCGGAGTCGTCACGATCTGCATTTATCGCCTTAATCGCCAGCGCAATTCGTGACAGCTCGCCGCCCGATGCAATCTTAGAGAGCGGCTGAACCTCTTCACCAGCATTTGCACTGAACAGCATATCCACATCATCAGCACCATTTATACTCAATATGTCATTTTGAGTAATAGTTATTGTAAACTTTGCATTTGACATACCCAATTGCTGCAGTTCTTTTTCAATTGCTGCGGATAAGGTTTTGGCTGACTGCTGCCGAGATTTAGTTAAAATTTCAGCTCGTTTGCGAGTTTGTGTCTCTAATTTTAATATTCGCTGTTCAATAATCTCAACGTCGGCGTCATAATTCTCTATAGATAAAATATCACGCTTTATTTTTTCGTGATACGCCATAACGTCCTCAACAGTAGCACCATACTTCTTCTTAAGACGATGAATCAGCTCCATACGATTCTGAAGTTCATCAAGTCTGGCTGGAGAAAAATCAAATTGATCACCATAACTGCGAATCTCGCTAAAGACTTCGTTCAGTGTAATGGAGGCTTCCTCCAGCATTTTAAGCGAATTATTAACAGTATTATCATACCGACTTACATCATTGAGATTTCTTTCAACTTTAGCCAGTGCCGTCAATATATTAAAATCACTTTCGCCATCGAGCAAACTGCAGGCTTCTTCGATATGCTGTACAATTTTTTCAGCATTGGATAAACGCCGAAATTCTGCCTCAAGTTCTTCATCTTCACCAGGTTGTAAATTCGACTCAGCAATCTCGTTTTCCTGCCAGCGAAGCATATCCAGGCGTTGTTCATTTTCCTCTGCAGAACGTTTTTTATCTTCGAGTATTCTTTTTTGCGCTGTCCAAGACCTATATAATTTCTGATAATCTGCTAGTGCAGTTAATATATTTCCAGATGAATTATCAATTAAATTGTACGGACTGTCTTCTTTTAAAAGTGCCAGATTTTCATTTTGACCGTGAATATCAATGAGTGCATTGCCAATTTTTTTCAGCGACGAAAGCGTTATATGCGAGCCATTCACAATAATACTGTTCTTGCCGCTTCTATTAATACGGCGAGCGATAATTAACTCGTCATCTTCCATTTCAATTTCCAACTCAGACAAAATATTTTTAATTTTATCATTGCTGTCCAAAGTGAAAACCGCTTCAACACGCAGTTGATCACAGCCATTTCTTATGCTGCTTACCGCCGCACGATTGCCGAGAACAACGCCGAGTGCATCAATCAAAATGGACTTACCGGCACCGGTTTCGCCGGTCAAAATATTTAATCCAGAATCAAATTCAACGTTTACATTTTCAATAAGCGCAAAGTTCCAAATACTCAGCGTCTTTAGCATCAACTCACCTCAAACTAATGAGGAATTGTGAATTAGGAATGACGAATAAATAAAAAATAATTCCTAATTCCACATTTCTCATTCCTAATTAATTATTATTTTTTACCGGTGCTGCCACGTTTGGTGATTGGAATATTATTTTTGCAGAGTGGGCAGTATTCTGGTTTATAAGTTTCCACATTCATATGTAAGAGTGCAGTCGACGGCACATCACCAAAGTCAGCCTTGCCGCCACTCCTATCAACGAGCATACTCACCGCAACCGGAACGCCACCGTGTGATTTTACAACATCAATAACTTCTTTGATTGAGCCGCCAGTCGTTACAATATCTTCAACAATCAGCACACGCTCACCCTCGTGAAGACTGAAACCACGTCTAAAGGTCATCTTACCGTCGACTCGCTCAGTAAAAATTGCGCGAGCATTAAGAGCCTTGCCTGTCTCGTGTGCCAAAATAATGCCGCCCGTTACAGGACCAACTACCGTTTCGATGTTGGTATCTTTGAACTTTTCCGCCATTGCCTGACAGAGCTGTTCAGTATATTTTGGGTGCTGAAGGACGTTAAATTTTTCAACATAGTGTGGACTGTGCAGACCACTCGTCAATAAAAAATGCCCGTCCATAATAGCATTTGTCTTTACTAAAATATCGCGTACTTCTTGTTCAGTCATTTCTTTACACCTCATCATTTTAAATATATATATCAATCTTCATAGTGCCCTTTACAAGAAAGAATATAAATATTGTTATTCTTGACTTCATAAACGAGACGATTTGTATCATCAATCTTTCGAGACCAAGCTGGACGGTATTTCAGGCGTTCTGGTTTTCCAATACCTTTAGCTGCACCATTACGTGCAATATCTTTAATTAGATCATAAACTTTATCTGCGTTCTTACGATTATTGTGGACCCAATACATAAATTGTGATAAAGAATCGCCCAGAAAATTTATATTATCCATTGATAAGTTTCTCCAGTTCTGCAAAAGTTACTTTTGTACCATTTCCATCTTCCATGTCCTTGAATCCACGATCAAGCATAGCAAGATATTCCGCATTTCTGGCGGCTTTAGTAGTAACTTCGTGAACAAACTCCGGCACAGTGAGATTATTCTGTTCAGCATATTTAGAGACCAGAGCAGCCTCAGCCTCATTTAAATCAATTGAAATTGTCATTTTTATCTCTCCTCAATCGTTGAAGTTTTAGTCTAGGATAATCTATCTAGCAATTCATCTTTAATAAAAAAACTCCACGCTAATGTGGAGATATTATATCATTATTTTAATTTCATATCAACTGCTAAAATTATAAACCATAAGCCACTCCGTCTCATTGTCACCATCGCCGATTATTTCAAAGCCGACCTTTTCGTAAACGTGCAGCGCGTGAAAATTTTCTTTATTGACTCCAAGTGACACGCGCTTATATTCCAATGATTTCAAATGCTTCAACATTAAATCCAATAGTTTAGAGCCAATGCCGAGATTGCGATAATTTTTGTAGAGTGAAATTGCGAGCGACGGTGTCTCATCATCTATGTGACCATATTGCTCAGTGATTCTCGACCAGACTGCACCAACAACTTTGTTATCAACATCAGCAACAAGGCAATAGTCGTGAGGTTCGCTTCCAAAGTTTTTGATTGTATTATAAAGTTTACGGTCATTAAAAATAATATTGCGCGGTAGTTCGCCTTTATACCAGCTCGGAATAAATATGGCTTCATAAAGAAAATCTTCAAGCAGAGGTATTTCCTCTCGTCTGATTTCTCTAATAATGTAATTCATTTTTAGACCGATTTAATCTCTTCTAAAATGGATAACGCAGCTGCACGTGGATTGTCAGCGGCAATTATCGGGCGTCCAACGACTAAGTGACTGGCACCATTTTTTAATGCCTGTGCCGGCGTTGAAATTCGACTCTGGTCATTAATCGCACTGCCAACTGGACGAACACCTGGTGTCACAATTAAAAAGTCTTTGCCACAGGCTTCTCGAATCGACTGCGCCTCTTGAGGTGAAGCAACCACGCCATCAAGGCCAGCTTTCTGTGCAAGTTGTGCAAGATTAATTACCTGCTCTTTTATGGATAAACGATACCCAAGTTTGTTCCAATCATCTTGATTAATGCTTGTGAGTACCGTAATTGCAATCAATTTAGGATTTGGTTTATTATTAGCTTCAGCAAATTCCTTTAATCTGTCAGCCGCTGTTTTCATCATAGTGTATCCGCCGCCTGCGTGTACATTTAAAATATTTGCACCCAAATTCATCAGTGAGCACAGACCGCCAGCAACTGTATTTGGTATATCGTGAAGTTTTAAATCTAAAAATATGTTTTTATTTTGCGTTTTGAGCCATTCAACGACATTTGCACCAACACTATAAAAAAGTTCCATACCAACTTTGTAATAATTAACGCTGTCACCAAGTTCATTGACGAGCTTTTTAACATCGTCCATTGTATGAAAATCTAATGCAACAATCAATCTGTTATCTGCCATTTAAATCGCCTCCAAAGTAATTAGGAATGTTGAATTAGGAATTAGGAATAGAAGAAATGATAAATTTTTAATTAGGAATTATAAATCAATATTATATTGACACAAGAAAATAAATATTTTAGAATCATTATAATAAATTTTACTGATAATGAAAGGTGAACAGGTTATGATTAAAGCAGTAATATTCGATATTGACGGCACTCTTTATGATTATCACGAGAATGACATTATTGCAATGCAATCACTTTGTAAATTTGTCAAAGATAAACTTAACATCGACGAAGAATTGTTCCTCAAAATTTACGATGAAGCTAAAACTATTGTTAAAACGCGACTGACTGAAGGTTCTGGTCAGCATAGCCGTATGCTGTTCTGTCAAACCGCACTTGAACTTATGAATAAGAATCCGTTTCTCTATGCAACTGATATGTACGAAGCGTATTGGGGCGAATTTTTGAAACATATGAAACTATATGACGGTGCATTGGAATTTTTACAGAACTTGAAAGCTCAAAATATTAAAACTGCCGTCTGTACAGATATGACCGCTCACATTCAGTATCGTAAAATTCAACAGCTAGGAATTGCCGATTTAATTGATGCGATCGTGACAAGTGAGGAAACCGGACTTGAAAAACCTTCGCCTGCAATGTTTGAACTTGCCCTTAAAAAGTTAAACGTTAAGGCTAAAGAGGCAGCCTATTTCGGTGACAGTCTTGAACGTGATGTAAAAGGTGCAGAGAATTGCGGCTTGAAGCCATTCTGGTTTATTGACAGCCGCAAAGTGGACGACAGTGAAGGCGTTGGCTATACAAGAGTAAAATCATACCGTGACGTTAAATTTTAAAATTGTATTGTAAACTTCCCGACGACTGACATTTAATTTTTTTGCAGTCTCACGCATTGCAGATTTTTTATCAAGACCACTATTAATAAATTCATTATAAACAAGAAAAATATTTTCACTGGTTGACTGATTATTTGTAAACTGTTCTTCAATATCGTCAAGATTTTCATTGCCTTCAACAACAATCACAAACTCGCCGCGCACCTCGATCTCATCAAATTTGTCAATCAAAGACTTTAGATTGTCGCGTATAAATTCTTCGTGAATTTTAGTCAGTTCACGTGCAATAACGGCTTCACGATTGCCTAAAACTGTTAGAAGATTTTTCAAAGTTGCCGTCAGATGATGCGGCGACTCATAAAATATCAGAGTTTCTTCACGAGATTTTAAATTTTCCAAAGTTTCGTGACACTTTTTATTAGTTTTAGGTAAGAAGCCAACAAAAGTAAATTTAGTCGTGTCAAGACCGGAGCAAATCAACGCTGATAAAGCCGCATTTGCGCCAGGTACTGGCACGACTTTAATATTTGCCTCAATCGCCAGTTTAACTAAATCTGCGCCAGGATCGGAGATAGCAGGCATACCGGCATCACTGACACAAGCAGCACTTTCACCATTATTAATGCGCTCAATGATCTTGCCGCCAACGAGATTTTTATTATTTTCATCGTAACGAATAAGCGGCGTATGAATGTCAAAATGTGACAGCAGCTTACGTGTATGGCGTGTATCTTCAGCCGCAATGAAGTCGACTTCTTTTAAAGTTTGGACTGCGCGGAAGGTCATATCGTCTAAATTGCCAATAGGTGTCGCAACCAGATATAATATAGATTTTAATTCATTCATAAATTTATCTTTTGTTCCTAATTTTGTAAGCTTTGTTATGGTCAGATTTTGCTTTAGACTTATTGCCCATTGCTTCATATGCTGCACCTCGACCATCATAGGCGTCCGCATAGTTAGGATTAAGTTCTATAGCCATAGTATAATCAGCTATTGCCTCTGTGTACTTTTTCAAATTTTGATAAGCAACGCCTCGATTGTAGTAGGCCTCAACATAATTTGGATTAATGTCGATAGCTTTGTTATAATCGTTAATAGCTTTCGTGTAATCTCTATTATTGTATTTAGTCAGGGCAGCATAAGCAACACCACGATTATTATAAGCTATATCAAAACTTGGATTCAGTTCAATCGCTTTCGTATAATTTTCAATAACTAAATTAAACAAAGGATAATAATCTTTTGATCCAACGTAATTCCAATAAAAGTGCTGCTTCATTGATATATAATGCTCATATATTCGACCAAGGTAAAAATAAGACCAGGCATCATTTGGATTTAATTCTATTGCTTTATAAGATCATTAACAGCATTTTCAAAAGCATTGTTGTTAATGGCTCCATTCTCTCTTTCGTTTAGTTTATTTACTATTAACCAACAATAAGACATACCGCGATTTTTATATGCTTCAGGATTATCAGGATTTAACTGAATTGCCTCATTAAATTTGAGGATTGCGCCATTATAATCTTGCTGCTCACGCAATTTGTTGCCTTCTTCTAATCTTTGATTGTATGAGGTTTCATTATTGATTACAGAAATTCTATTTTGAATGTTTACTTTGTCCTGCTGCGTTTGAGCATTGGCGATAGTCTGTTCTAATTCTTTAATACGTCTTGCCTGTTCCTCAATAATTCGCTGAAGTTCGTTATTTTGATTAACAATATCAGAACGTTCCTGAAAATTTTTATTCATCCATTCATTAATCTGTTCGTTTAGGTCATTTGTATCAATGGTAACAGTAACGGTTGCGCGATATTTTGCGGTGCCCATTGAATCGTTCAACGAAATTAATTCATACTGTACATCATCATTAATTTTTATAATGCCAGCAGTAAATGCCATTATTTCATCTTCCGTCAACCTTCCATTTATAGACTTTGAATAGCTACTGACAAAAATGCCTGCTTGCTCTTGTGCGTTACGAATCGCCTGCATTTTTGCACCTTGCTTACCAATTTCAAGTGTCTCGCGATCACTGACAATTGACTCACCAACGCCGGTATACTTTTTAATCTCAGCACTAACAATTGACATCTGAATAATTGGAGGAACGACATCAATTGCATAAATAGCCGGTACAAATACCAGACCGCCAGCTATAACTGATGAAATAATTACTCGTTGCATTTTTTGACTGATATACATAATACCACCTCAATTAACCATTATAGCCGAGTTCGCGTGCCTTTGCAAAGTCCGCCTCAGCGCTTGTGTTGTCTCCAAGAT
>JAFUTM010000012.1 GCA_017484235.1 Selenomonadaceae bacterium | reverse complement strand
TCAGCTTTAATCGCGGAATTAGCCTCAACCCAGTGAATAGTGCCCTTAATCTTGCGATTAGCCGTCGCGCCGCCAGATTTTGAAGTCGGATCAATCGTGCAATGAAGCTCAACAACATTACCGTCAATATCTTTGATAACTTCTTCACATTTGATAATGTAAGCGTATTTAAGGCGTACCTCGCCACCAGGCTTGAGTCTGAAAAACTTTTTAGGCGCGTCTTCCATAAAGTCGTCACGCTCAATGTAAATTTCGCGACCAAATGAGATATAACGGCTGCCGTCACGGTTTGGGTGATTATCCGCAATCAAATACTCCACTTTATTTTCCGGCACATTCGTCAATACTACTTTTAATGGATTGAGCACCGCCATTACACGATCAGCCGTCTCATTTAAGTCTTCGCGGACAGCGTGCTCAAGCATAGCAATGTCAACGAGACTGTTTGACTTAGCAACACCAATTTCTTTACAGAAAGCCCTAATTGCCGCCGGAGTAAAGCCGCGTCTTCTCATTCCAGATAAAGTCGGCATACGCGGATCGTCCCAGCCGCGCACGTGATTTTCTTTGACGAGTTGCAGCAGTTTACGTTTACTAGTTAAGGTATTAGTTAAGTCCAGCCGCGCAAATTCAATCTGACGCGGACGAGTATTGACATTAAAATCGAGTGAATCCAGCAGCCAGTCATAAAACGGGCGGTGGTCTTCAAATTCCAGCGTACAGACGGAATGTGTGATGCCTTCAATGGCATCTGATAATGGGTGTGCAAAGTCGTACATTGGATAGATGCACCACTCATCGCCTGTCCTGTGATGATGCGCGTGGGCAATACGATAAATTACAGGATCGCGCATATTAATATTAGGCGACGCCATATCAATCTTTGCACGAAGAACTCTTGCGCCGTCGGCGAACTCACCGGCCTTCATTCTGGCAAATAAATCGAGGTTTTCATCAACACTGCGATTGCGATAAGGGCTCTCTTTTCCAGCTTCAGTGAGCGTTCCGCGAGTTTGACGAATTTCTTCGGCAGAGGAGTCGTCCACATAGGCCAGACCGCGTTTAATCAGTTCAACGGCATAATCATAAAGCTTACCAAAATAGTCAGAGGCATAAAACTTGCGATCTTGCCAGTCAAAACCCAGCCAGTGAATATCTTCCTGGATTGAATCAACATATTCAACGTCTTCTTTAGTTGGATTGGTGTCGTCAAATCTGAGGTTACAAAGTCCGTGATTATATTCAGCAAGCCCAAAATTGAGGCAGATTGACTTGGCGTGGCCAATGTGCAGGTAGCCGTTAGGCTCTGGCGGAAAGCGAGTATGTATACCGTCAGTGTACTTGCCGTTGCGTAAGTCTTCGTCAATTGCGTTTTGTACAAAATTAGTTGCAATATTTTCAGCCATAAACATTCTCCTAACAATTTAATCAATATGAGTAACATTTATATTAAATTCTGCCGCTGCTGCCTTAATCAGCTCATCGTCAACATCACCGTCAACCATAATTTCGATAAAGCCCTCTTCGTGCTCATTGATATCAACAACATTGTCAAAAGTAACAATCTTCGTGATAAGTGGTGCTTTTTCATAGCTGCTGAGGTCTCTGTCGAAATGCACAACCTTATAGTCGATGCGCTCAATCTTAAAAATAACCGGACGTGTGCCGTCGTTGCAGCAGGCAATCATAATTCTATCGTCGTTTGTCCAGCCGTGCATAATGGAACCGCCCTGCAGAGCCGTATAAATATAGCGGCTGATGCAATCCCAAGCTTCAGAACACTGAGTGCCTTTGCCCATACGCCAGAAGTCGTCGGCATTGCCGTAGCGTTCAAAGATAAATTCCTGGCCAACTTGATAAAACGGGCAGACACCGGCATTCGGATCAGCAATATACTTTTCCTGAAGGTCAGGGTAAAGCTTCTTGTCAATAACGGTAACTTTACATTTGTGTTGCATTATAATCTCTCCTAAAATTTAATACAGACTAAACATTATTTATTTAAAATTTGTGATACTTTTTCTTTTATAATTTTGGTTACCTTGATGGAACCCGTCATCTTCATGTGAATAGGATCTTCAAAATCTACATTTGGCAAATTCACATTCCAGAGATTAATGAACTCCATTTTCTCCAAAAACGGTTCTAATATCAAATAAAAATCTTGTAGACTTTTCTTAGGATAATGTTTTTTTGACAATTGTGAGTAAGGTAGAAGTAGACCAATTGGAACTATATTATTTTTATGACACAAATGAAGGTATTTATTTAAAATGTCTTTATTGTATTCAATTGTTTCTGGATATAATTTATTGCCTCGTTTAATCATTTGATCCGAAACATCAATATAGTGACCAATATTCATTGAATAATGATCTTGATGCCAATGTCGTGAACCGTCTATATCATTTAAATCAAAAGCTTGTCCATTAAGTGCTCTAAACCAACTATACATCCAAATTTTATATTTTTTTATAAATAGATGTTCTAAAAAAGAACCAACTTCAGTATTATGATATTCCATCTGATCGTGTTTAATAATCGGAAAGTAATAAAATTGTCGATGAAAATCATATATTTTATTCAATAAATGGTTAAAACAGTACGGCGTTAAACCTATTAAACAAAATTTTAGTTTATTTACTGATAAATTTAAATATGATTCTAACATTTTATAACTATAATATAAATCTTGTGAATCTCTACAAAAATTTATACCGCGCCACGGTTGCATCGTTTTTATATCCACTCCATATTTGTGACCTGACATACCTGTTACAACAAAGTCTAATTTTGGATTTTTATTAATTAAATAATGCCATTGTAATGAATATGAAATATTAAATTGCTTAACATGGCCAAATAAATCCATAATACATATTTTCTCTTTATCAATTCCTTTAGAAATTAATTTTTCTTTGATCTTACTATCTCCAGGTGGAAAATTGATCAGAAAATATTCTGCACCGCAATTATGACAATTTGTAGATAACATATCGAGTGGTTGAAAAATGGTTTTAAACAGATTTTGGCATTTTTCTGACATAGTTTCCCAAATTCCAAATAAAGCACAAAATTCAAGATTATCAAAATCAATGGCAGCAAGTATAGATTCTAAGTATTCACCAGTACTTACAATAGCAACTTTGTATCTTTTCATAGTTATTATCTTATCCATTACATTTTTGTTTAACGTATTCACGAAGACGATCGACACCTTTTTGGACGTTTGAATCCATAGGCAGGGCTTCAACAATCTTTTCGATATAGCCGCGTCTAACAATCTGTTTCATCGTCCAGGCAAAATTAATATCATAAATCCACATCAGCCGGACAATTTTGCGGTCACCATTAGTTCGTATCTTACGATAATCAGCTTGATTTCCAGCGACAAAGTTCTCAATAAAATCTGGACTGATTTCGGCTCGTTCTTTGCCTTTGATGAAATTTGGCATCTTGTCGGCGTTCTCCTGCGCTAAGAATGGCTGCAAGACGCGGTATATGTCCAGCTTATCAGCATCACGGATAATCTTTGCAAATAAAATCTTACGCTCATCATCAGTCGGTTCAATTACTTTTTTATTGTGATTCTTTATTGCAAAGTGAACCAACTCATTGTCCTCAGTCGAAAGCTCATTAAAAAAATCCAGCTCATCAATGACTTTAAGTCCGAGATCAGCGTGGTCTTCAGAGTCAGCATCATTAAATGTTCGATAAATGCTGTACTGCCGAAAACGTCCGACATCGTGAAATAAGCCAATCACTTCTGCAAGCTCAACATCGTGTTCCGGCAGTTTAAGATATTTTGCCAACTGGATTGAGTTCGCAGTAACATAGCCAGTGTGCTTCTCTTTAATCAAGATGCCTTGCTGGACTTCTTCATCATCTGTATGAAACGACGCCATATATTCGCCAATCCAGCCGTGCATTTTTTTTAGCAGTTGCTTCAAATCATAAGCCTCCTTCATAAATTTAAATATATAACTTCAAGTATTATACTACTTAAAAATTTTTTTGCATAGCTATTTTAATGATAATAGATAAATTAAAAATGCAACGTAAAAAGGCTGCCTCATCAGCAGCCTTGTAAATTTCAATATTTGGTGACGCCAGCGGGATTTGAACCCACGAACCCGCCGTGAAAGGGCGGTGTCTTAACCACTTGACGATGGCGCCGACGTGTTGATTGCCTCAACGAAATACATAATACCACATTAATTTAAATAATGCAAGTGTTTTTTGAAATTTTTTTACTTATATTTTTAAATTAATCTGTAGTTATCTTAGCTCTGAGTATACGTTCGCCATTTTGAGTTTCGAGGACGACAACGCCTTTGATTGGATTATGAGTTTGTGGGTCCATTGTGATTCTGCCGGTACCGACCTGCAAATCTTTGATACTCTCGATATTAGCACGAATCGTCTCTGGGTTATCACCACCACGACTGATAGCATCAATCAACATCTTGCCAGCGTCGTAACCAAGTGCAGCAAAGACGTTTGGCGCAGTGCCATATTCTCTTGTATAGGATTCAATAAACGGCTGAACTTCTGCATCCTGCTCAAAATAGTGTGTACAGAAATAAGTATTGTTAAGAGCATCTTTGCCAGCGATATCAATAACCTTTGGATCGTCCCAGCCGTCGGTGCCTAAAATGGCAGCGGTTATGCCAAGCTCGCGAGCCTGTTTAACAATTTTGCCGACTTCCTCATAATAAGCCGGAACAAAAATTACATCAGCATTTGCAGTCTGCAACTTTGTAAGAGCCGCCTTGAAGTCTTGATCTTTAGCCAAAAACGCTTCTTCCATTAAAACTTTTCCGCCTTCGGCTTCGAATTTTTCTTTAAAGACTTTGCCGAGTGATTTTGAATAATCAGAGCTTGAATCGAGATAAAGCACTGCAGTTCTTGCGCCCAAGTCTTTGATTGCAAATTCTGCCATAACATTACTCTGCTGAGGATCGATAAAGCAGCTGCGGAAGATGAACGGCTTAAGCTGTCCATTTTCGACGGTTACATCTGGATTAGTGGCAGCCGGTGCAATGACGGAAATTTTATTTTGAGCAGCAACATCGGATTCGGCAATGACATTTGCCGTAACAGCAGGTCCAACGATAGCAACTACTTTATCGTCGGAAATTAACTTTGTCGCTGCATTAACGGATTCGGCGGCTTCTGACTTAGCATCAGCTTCAACGATTTTTATCATTTTACCGTTTATGCCGCCCTTGTCATTGATTTCCTTGATTGCAAGTTTAAAACCGTTATTAGCATTTGTGCCATACTGCGCGTGATTTCCAGTCAGCTCAAAATTCGAACCAACGATAATTTCATTACTGTTAGTCGCTGCCGTATCACCACCGCAACCAGTAAAAATTCCACACGCCATAAGACTGCCAATTATAAGCGCAGCCAGCCTGGACTTCTTTTTTCCGAATAACACAACAATTCCTCCAATATTATTAATTATAATATAATTTGAACTGTATTTTACCAAAGAATGGTTGCCGTGTCAATTTATTAAAAACAATAATAAACAATCGGAACAAAATAATACTCATTAATGGACAAAATAATAACAATTCCCTGTTGCAAAATAAATTATGTTGTGATAGAATAAGCAACGCCAACAGGGAAAGTTGACACGTCAAACGGTAAGTAGTTGCAGCTTAGAAGTAAAAATTAACCGCGCATTTTGGAAGGAGAAATTACAATGAAATTCGCATATAAAGTTAATAATAAATTTGATGATTATAATAGTCTTAAAAGTTATGACGTTCTTGATGAAAGTGAAGAACTCAAAAAGTATGGTGCCGTTGTATCATTTATAATGGTTGCCAAAGGTATTCTAGGATTTAGAGAGTGCTCACATATCGTTAAAATTGCTGAAGAGACAAGCTGCTTAATTCGTATAATAAGCGGTAAGAAAACTGGCTCGACCAAGAGTATCTTGTCGCTTGTCAATCTGGAAATTATGCCTGGTAAAAGTTTAGTGCTTTCGATTCACGGCGCAAGAAATGAAGAAGCGTTTCATGAAGTCGTGAAAGTCATTAACGGTGAAACCGATTCTAACACTAAATAAATTTTAGTTTTAGATATATAGCCACATATAAAATCATTCCTTGAAAAAACAAACCATTTATAAAAAAACGTCGACGCCAATCACAACGTCGATGTTTTTTTATTGATAAATTATATTAAATAATCGTCCAAGATTTTAATTGCCTATTTCTAATCTATAATTCCTAATTCAGCATTCCTAATTTCTCATTATTAATTGATTTATGGCTTCGTGAGCGACCTCGCGGTCATCAAAATGGATTGTACGGTTTTTGAGAATTTGATAATCTTCGTGGCCTTTGCCAAGTATTAATATTATATCACCATCTTCAGCAATCTCAACTGCACGAAATATGGCATTACGTCTGTCTTCAATACATTCGTAAATTTTATCTCCGATTTTTTCATTGATGCCAACTTCAATATCTTTCAAAATATCAGTTGGATTTTCCGTGCGCGGATTGTCAGAAGTAGCAATTACAATGTCCGATAACTCAGCAGCAAGCCGGCCCATTATCGGGCGTTTTGTTTTGTCACGATCTCCGCCGCAGCCAAAGACAGTTATAACTTTATTTCTAACGATCTGCCGCGCAGTTTTAATTACATTCTCCACACCGTCAGGCGTGTGTGCATAATCAACAATGACAGTAAACAGCACATTTGCATAAATGCGCTCAAAACGTCCTGGAACGCTTTTAAAATGTTCAAGTGTCCGACTGATAATTTCCGGCTCAATCTTTTCAGCAAGCGTAGCCCCAACAGCCGCTAAGACATTATAAATATTAAATATTCCCGTCACGTGCAGGTTTAAATCCATATTGCCATATTTTCCGTCAATTTTAAAATTCGTGCCGTCTGAACGAACATCAACATCATAAGCGTGCAGGTCAGCATTATTTTTAATTCCATAGGTGATACGATTGCAAAATGTATGTTTTAAAATCTCAGCACTTGCATTGTCATCAATATTTATAATTGCGGTTTTGCCGTTCTTTTCGCCGGAGCGTGAAACGGCCTCAAACAGTTTTGCCTTAGCCTGCAAATAATTTTCCATTGTCTTATGAAAATCCAAATGATCCTGCGTAAGATTAGTAAAGATTGCTGTATCAAATTCAATTCCGGCAACACGATTCTCTGCTAATGCGTGACTGGACACTTCCATAATCACGTAATCAACGTGATGCTTCAGCATATTGACAAAAATGTGCTGAAGATCAATAACGTTCGGCGTAGTATTATGAATTGGGAACATCTCGCTGTCAATCATAATTTTAATGGTACCGATAAGGCCAACGTGATAGCCTGCGTTTATGAGAATGGAACGTATCATATAAGTCGTCGTCGTCTTACCATTTGTGCCAGTTATGCCAATAATTCGCATCTTTTTAGACGGATAATCATAAAAATATGGAACAATTACGGCAAGAGATTTGAGCATATCCGGCACAATTAAAATAGCAGTGCCATCTGGAACATTGAGATTTTCTACGTCCGTGCGAGTCGTGAGAATAGCCGACGCTCCTTCCTCAACAGCCTGATTAATGAAGGTATGCCCATCAAAATGCGCACCTTCAAAGCAGACAAACATTGTGCCATCTGCAACCTTACGTGAATCGTGCTCTATGCTCGTTATTTTCGTTTTTTTATCGCCAACAATTTTTGTGCCCTCAACCAGCAGTGCAAGTTCTTCAATTGTCTTCATCAGTTTTACCTCCAAATATTTCATTGTAAATATGATATTATTATATTTGAACGTTGTCAACTCATTCAAGATTTACACTAAAAATTTTTATGATATAATGTTTATGGTGATTAAATTGAAAAAATATAGTGGTAAAATTACGTATGTACAGCCAAATAGTCTGGCTGAAGAACTTGAACTTAAAGCTGGCGACAAAATCATTGAGATTAATGGCCGCAAGCTGCGAGATATTATAGATTTAAGTTTTGAACTTGCTGATGAGGAAATCGAAATGTTAGTTGAACATTCCGACGGTCAACGTGAGATTATTGCATTTGACAAAGACGCTGATGAAGAATTAGGCGTTGAATTTGAGTCTGCAGTATTTGACGGTATCCAACGCTGCAAAAATCATTGCGTATTCTGTTTTGTTGATATGATTGCTCCACAAATGCGGCGTACCTTGTCAATTAAAGACGACGATTACCGAATGTCATTTTTATATGGAAACTTCATCACACTGACCAATTTAAATGATAACGATTATAAACGCATTAAACAATATCATTTATCGCCTCTATTTGTATCAGTACATACAATGAATCCAGAACTTAGAGTAAAAATGCTTAGGACACCGCTTGCTGCAAACATCTCTGCCGATTTAGACAAGCTCGAAGCTGCCGGAGCGGACTATCATACTCAGATTGTACTTTGTGCAGGGCTAAATGACGGTGATGAGTTGGAGCG
>JAFUTM010000138.1 GCA_017484235.1 Selenomonadaceae bacterium | reverse complement strand
GTGCAAGTTAAGGGTCCAAAGGGAGAACTTTCCAGAAAGATCCGTCCGGAAATGAAAATAACCGTTGAAGGTAACGTTCTTACGGTGACGAGACCTTCCGATAATAAAGAACATAGAAGTTTGCACGGTCTTTCACGTACATTGATTAATAACATGGTAGTTGGCGTAACTAATGGTTTTTCAAAAAGTCTTGAAATTAATGGTGTAGGTTACCGTGCAGCAAAACAAGGTAAAAATCTCAATCTTTCGCTTGGATATTCTCATCCAGTTATAGTTGAGCCACCTGTTGGTATTAATTTTGAAGTTCCGACGGCAACATCAATTATTGTCAGTGGAATAGATAAGGAACTGGTCGGAGCAGTTGCAGCAAAGATCAGAGGTTATCGTGAACCTGAACCTTATAAGGGCAAAGGCATTAAATATGCAGGCGAGCACATTCGCCGTAAAGAAGGCAAGGCCGGCGCCAAAGGTAAGAAATAATTATTAGACTGTTAAAATAGATTTAATTATACGGAAGGAGTGAGATAATTGATTCAAAAGGCGGATAAAAATAAAACTCGTCAAAAACGTCATCTTAGAATACGTAATAAAGTCTTTGGGACGGCGGAGCGTCCACGTTTGAATGTTTTTCGTAGTTTAGCGCATATTTATGCACAAGTAATTGACGATGAAAAGGGAATCACTCTTGCGGCGGCAAGTTCAATGGATAAAGATTTTGAGGGCAAAGGCGGAAATATTGCAGCTGCTAAATTAGTTGGCACGTCGATTGCTAAGAAGGCTATTGATAAAGGCATTAAAACCGTAGTTTTTGATCGTGGCGGTTACGTTTATCACGGTCGTGTAGCGGCTTTGGCTGAAGCTGCACGAGAAGCGGGTCTGGAATTCTAAAATATAAAGAAGGAGGTATACTTGGTGCCTAGAAATGAAAATAATGAAACTCCGGAATTTGAAGAAAAAGTAGTTTATATTAATCGTGTTGCTAAAGTTGTAAAGGGCGGTCGTAGATTTTCTTTTAGCGCGTTAGTTGTGGTTGGCAATCGCAATGGTAAAGTGGGCGTTGGTCTCGGAAAAGCAGCTGAAGTTCCTGAGGCTATTCGCAAAGGCGTTGACGATGCTAAAAAGAACATCACTGAAGTTGCATTAAAAGATCGCTCTATTCCACACGGAATAATTGGTGTTTTCGGTGCAGGTCGCGTTGTATTGAGACCAGCGTCAAAAGGTACTGGAGTTATCGCGGGCGGTCCAGCTCGTGCAGTACTTGAACTTGCAGGCGTTCACGACATTTTAACAAAATCTCTTGGTTCGTCCAATCCTAATAATATGGTTCGTGCAACGTTGGAAGGTTTAAAACAGTTAAAACGTGCGGAAGTTGTTGCTGAACTTCGTGGCAAAACGATTAAAGAAATTTTTGGCTGAGGAGGGCATTTAAATGGCAAAACTTAAAATTACTCTCAAAAGAAGCCTGATCGGTCGTCCAGAAACTCAGCGCAAAACGGTTCGTTCACTCGGGCTTCGTAAAATAAATTCTGTATCTATACTGCCAGATGTACCTACAATTCGTGGACAAATTCACAAAGTAAAACATCTTATCGCAGTTGAAGAAGTTGCGGAGTAATGTGGAGGTTAAAAGATGAGCATAAAATTACACGAACTTAAACCTGCTGAAGGCTCTCGCAAAGATAGAAAACGTGTTGGTCGTGGTAGTGGTTCTGGACTTGGAAAAACTTCCGGTCGCGGTCATAAGGGACAAAAAGCGAGAAGCGGCGGCGGTGTAAGACCTGGTTTTGAAGGCGGTCAAATGCCGATTTATCGTCGTTTGCCAAAACGCGGTTTTAAAAACATTTGGGCTAAAGAATATGCCGAAGTTAATGTTGAGACTCTCGATAAGAGATTTGAAGATGGTGCGATTGTTGATCCAGTTGCACTTATCGAAAGCGGCATTCTTAAAAATATTTTAGATGGTGTCAGAATACTTGGCAATGGTGAATTAACCAAAAAATTGACAGTTGTAGCAAATGGCTTTACAAAGTCAGCTGCAGAAAAAATTAAAGCTGCAGGCGGTACAATTGAGTTAATTGGTGAACCTGTAGAAGTCGAAGAAGATTCGAGTAAAAAAGTTAAAACTGAAAAAGAAAATCCTGAGGTGAGCTAAGTGCTGTCGGCACTTTCAAATATCGTTAAGATTCCAGAATTAAGACAGCGCATAGTATTTACGCTAATAATGTTCGCCATTTTCAGAATGGGAACACACATTCCTGTGCCAGGAGTGGATCCAACGGCAATTGAACAATTATTTAATAATGGCAGCTTGTTCGGACTGTTGGATCTCTTCTCCGGCGGTGCGTTTAGTAAGTTTTCGATCTTCGCAATGAGTATTACACCTTATATCAATGCAGCTATCATAATGCAGTTGTTGACAGTTGTAATACCAACACTTGAACAGTGGTCAAAAGAAGGCGCGGAAGGGCACAAAAAAACAACTAAAGTCACTCGACAACTTACAGTAGTTTTAGCTTTTTTCCAAGCCGTTGGAATGTCAATAGGTTTACAACAGGCAATTTTAAATCCTAATCCAGTCAATATATTGATTATTGCAATTACATTGACAGCTGGGACTACACTGTTAATGTGGATTGGTGAACAAATTACGGCGCAGGGAGTCGGTAACGGTATTTCTTTAATAATTTTTGCTGGTATTGTTGCAGCATTGCCAAAGAATATTGGGATGATCTATCAATACATTCAAGCTGGAACTATAAATTATTTTAGTGTATTATTGTTTGCTGTTATTGCAATTGCGATGATTGTGTTTGTAATATTTATCGAAGCTGGATTTAGACGCATTCCAATATCTTATGCTAAACGAGTTGTAGGTGCAAGGGCGTATGGCGGTCATTCCAGCCATATTCCATTAAAAGTTAATCAAGCCGGCGTTATACCAATAATATTTGCTTCGTCGGTATTGATGTTTCCAGTTACAATAGCTCAATTTGTCGACATACCTTGGGTTAAGACAGCGGCTGCGTATTTACAATGGGGAACACCGTTGCAGACTTCAATTTATGTGGTGTTAATAATTTTCTTCACCTATTTCTATACAGCAGTTACAGTGAAAATACCTGATATGGCAGAAAACTTAAAAAAATATGGTGGTTTTGTACCTGGAATTCGTCCAGGACAGCCTACGGCGGACTATCTTGATTATGTATTGACACGCATTACTCTGGCAGGATCAATATTTTTAGCTTTTATTGCGGTTTTGCCAAACTTAATTGCCGGTGCTACTCATATACAAGGTGTCTATTTTGGCGGTACTGCTCTTTTAATTGTTGTCAGTGTTGCGCTCCATACTATGAAACAAATTGAGGCAATGGTCGTTATGCGACACTATGAAGGCTTTATGAAATAATGACTAATTAGTAATGACAATGGGCAATTTTTTCTCAATAATGATTACACATTAGTCCTTAATGATGAGGAGGAAACTAAAAATGCAACTTTTATTAATGGGACCTCCTGGTGCCGGAAAAGGTACGCAGGCGGCCGAACTTGTAAAAAAACTTAATATACCACATATTTCAACGGGCGATATGTTTCGTGCAGCGGTTAAAGAAGGTACGGAACTTGGCAAACAGGCTAAAGCTGTAATGGACGCTGGCGGTCTTGTGCCAGATGAAATCACAATTGGCATCGTTAGAGAACGGCTTGCCAAAGATGACTGCAAGAAAGGCTTTATACTTGATGGTTTTCCACGTACAGTTGAACAGGCTGACGCACTTAAAAATATTCTGGAAAATCTCGGAATAAAATTGAGCCGTGTACTCAATATACACGTTCCTGTCAGTGATTTAGTTGAACGTGCAGTTGGACGCAGAATCTGTAAAAAATGCGGTGCAACTTATCACGTTAAGTTTAATCCTACTCGTGAAGAGGGCGTTTGTGATAATTGTGGTGGAGAACTCTATCAGCGTAAAGATGATAATGAAGAGACGATGAAAAATCGTTTGTCCGCTTATGAATCCTCAACTAAGCCGCTTATTGATTATTATAAAAAAGCGGGCATTTATACCGAAATTGATGGCAGACAACCAATTGACAAAGTCACCGAAGACCTTTTAAACGTCTTGTCCACGGTGAATTAATTAGAAGAGGAGACAACTATGTCAAAACAAGACGTAATTGAAGTTGAAGGCAAAGTTCTTGAAGCGTTACCAAATGCAATGTTTCAAGTTCAATTAGAAAATGGTCATACTGTTCTTGCTCACGTATCCGGCAAAATCAGAATGAATTTTATACGTATTTTGCCAGGTGATAAAGTGACTATCGAGTTAACACCTTACGATTTGTCAAGAGGTCGCATTACTTATCGATTTAAGTAGTCATTTAATGAAATTGATTTTTATATAAACAATTTTATTTTCAGATTAATTATAAAAAGTTTGAAAATAAAGTTGTTTTTTATATTGACACAGTTATTTAAGTATGGTATATTAATAAGACGTGTAAAGGAGGATAGATTATGAAAGTTAGACCATCCGTTAAAAAGATGTGTGAAAAGTGTAAGATCATTAAACGCAAAGGTCGTGTAATGGTCATTTGTGAAAATCCGAAACATAAACAGCGTCAAGGCTGATTTTGCAGCAGAGGAGGTGCAAAAGTTATGGCACGTATTGCCGGTGTAGATTTGCCACGTGATAAGAGAATTGAGTACGCATTGACGTACATTTTTGGCATTGGACTTAAAACGTCTCAAAAAATACTTGGAATGACAGGAGTTAATCCTGATACGAGAACTAAAGACCTCACGGAGGACGAAGTAGTTAAACTTCGTGATGCTATCGATCATAATGTCGTCGTTGAAGGTGATCTTCGTCGTGACATTCAGATGGACATCAAGCGACTCATTGATATCGGCTGCTATCGTGGTCGCCGCCATCGTCTCGGTCTTCCGGTTCGTGGACAAAATACTAAAAATAACGCCAGAACTCGTAAGGGTCCTAAGAAGCTCGTCCAGGGCAAGAAGAAAGAAAATTAATTTATTAAAATTATCTTAATAATTAATTGGCAGGAGATAAAAAGGTGGCAGCAAAGAAAACAGTCCGCACCAAGAAAAAAGTACGCAAGAATATAGAATATGGCGTGGCACATATCAGTTCCACGTTTAATAATACGATTGTAACGCTCACTGATAAGAGCGGCAATGCACTCTCATGGGCAAGCGCAGGCGGCTTGGGCTTTCGCGGCTCAAGAAAAAGTACTCCGTTTGCAGCGCAGATGGCGGCAGAAGTTGCAGCAAAAGCCGCAATGGAACACGGTCTTAAACAAGTTGAAGTTTACGTAAAAGGACCTGGAGCTGGTCGTGAAGCGGCAATTCGTTCTCTCCAGGCAACAGGTCTTGAAGTCAATATGATTAAAGACGTTACGCCTATTCCACATAATGGTTGTCGTCCGCCAAAACGCAGAAGAGTTTAATGGGAGGTGTTGAATTTTGGCAATTGATAGAGTACCTGATTTAAAGCGTTGCCGTGCGCTGGGTTTGGAACCAGCAGTAATTGGTCGCTCAAAACAGTCTAAACGTCAAGTACGCCGTACTAACCGTAAAGTTAGTGAGTATGGCCTTCAGCTTAAAGAAAAGCAGAAAGCTAAATTCATTTATGGTGTACTTGAAAAACAGTTCCGTAATTACTATGAAAAAGCAAAGAAAATGCAGGGCGTTACTGGTGAAAATCTTCTCAGATTACTTGAACGTCGTATTGATAATGTTGTATTCCGCCTCGGTCTTGCTAATACTAGAAGACAGGCGCGTCAAGTAGTTCGTCACGGTCATATCACCGTAAATGGCAAAAGACTTGACATTCCATCTGCTTTGATTAAAGTTGGAGATGTGATTTCTGTTGACGAGAAGAGTCAGAACAATGCGTTCTTCAAAGCTTTAAAAGAAACTAATAATGCACTTTCAGCTCCTGCGTGGCTTGAAGCTGATCAAGTAAATTTAAAGGGCAGTGTTGTACGTTTTCCAAATCGTGACGAAATTGATGTCCCAGTCAATGAACAGTCCATCATCGAATTGTATTCCAGATAATCGCCGCAATCAATTAGGAATTAACTCAATTAGGAATGAGAAATGAGAAATTAGGAATTAATTCAATTACGCATTTCGCATTTTGCATTACGAATTAATTTATTCATCATTCCTCATTCAGCATTCCTAATTAACAAAGGCGGAAGGGGCATTATTGATGATAGATATTGAAAAACCAAAAATCGAAGTTTTGGAATTAAGTGAAGATGGTCGATATGGTCGTTTCGTTTGTGAACCGCTTGAAAGAGGTTACGGTACAACTATTGGAAACGGCTTGCGTCGAATGTTGTTATCTTCACTGGAAGGTGCTGCGGTAACTTCAATTAAAATTGATGGCGTATTGCACGAATTTTCAACTTTGCCTGGTGTCAGAGACGATATTACAAATATTGTTCTCAATATTAAGCAGCTTTGTTTAAGAATGGACACTGACGAACCGAAGACTATTTATATTGACGTCGAAGGCGAGCAGGAAGTTACTGGAGCTAATATTATTTGTGATTCTGATATTGAAGTTTTAAATAAAAGTTTACATATTGCCACGCTCAATGAAATGGGCAAGTTAAAGGTTGAAATGAAAGTTGAACGTGGGCGTGGATATGTGCCGGCTGAAAAGAATAAAAACGTAGATGATGTAATTGGTACGATTCCAATTGATTCTCTGTTTTCGCCGGTTGAACGTGTTAAGTATTTAGTTCAAGATACGCGTGTCGGCAACGTAATGGACTATGACAAGCTGATTTTGGAAGTTTGGACTAATGGTGCAATGCGACCAGAAGAAGCTATATCAAAAGCCGCAAGTATCCTTGTTATGCATTTAAAATTATTCCAAAATATCGACGGATTACCTGAAGAAATTGAAGAAGAAGAGCCAATCTTCTTTGAAGAACAAGTCGACGAATCCGGCAAGATCTTAGAAATGACGATTGAAGATTTGGATCTTTCTGTTCGTTCCTTCAATTGTCTTAAACGTGCAGGCATTAATACGGTTGCCGATTTGGTGGCGAGAACTGAAGATGAAATGATGAAAGTCCGTAATCTTGGTCGTAAGTCGCTTGATGAGGTTAAGAAGAAACTTGACGAACTTGGACTAGAACTTAAACCAGTTGAAGAAATTTAAAAATCTATTTTTATTGAAAGCAGGTGATATAGATGAGCTATAGAAGACTTAGCAGAAACTCTGGCGCAAGAAAAGCTATGATTAAAAGTCTGCTTGCTGCATTTTTCACTCATGAACGTATTGAGACAACAGAAGCACGTGCTAAAGAACTTCGTAAATTTGCGGAAAAGATGATTACTCTTGCTAAACGCGGTGATTTGCACGCAAGACGTCAGGCAATTGCTCAGATTGCTGATGTTGGTGTTGTCCATAAATTATTTGAAGAAATCTCTGATAAATATAAAGAACGTAACAGCGGTTATACGCGAATTGTGAAACTTAGCCCGCGTCGCGGCGACGGAGCTCCAATGGTTTTGATTGAGCTTGTATAAATTGTAATTATCGCGTAAAAAATATTAATTGTCACACTAAGTAAATGGCAGTTAATATTTTTTTATTTATATCATTTGACTAAAACCGGAATCCAGTGTTAAAATTAATTATACTTTATTTTAGGAGGCTGGATTATTGACTAAAAAAGTTATTGTATCTTTGATATTTATGATAGTTGTAACAGTGACTGCAACCTTGTTTATGATTCCGAATGAGACGCCTAGATTAAATGCAGAGACACCGTCGTCACCAGTTAAAACAATTGATGAAATTGCCTATGGTCCTAATATTCTCGTTTTAAATTATCATCAAGTTGACAATAAATTTACAGCACTTTCTATTCCAGTTGCCATTTTTGATGAACAAATGGCGTACTTGAGTAACAATGGATATACAACAATTACGCCAGATGAACTTTATGAAGGCATAGAAGGCAATCTATCTTTGCCGGAAAAGCCTGTGTTGATTACCTTTGATGACGGCTATATTGATAATTACAATAATGCGCTGCCCATTCTCAAAAAGTATGGTATGAAAGCAACAGTTTTCATTGTTCCAGGTTTTACTGGTAATAATCCAAATTATATGAATTGGAATCAACTTAGAGAAATGGAACAAAATGGAATAACTGTTCAATCTCATACACTTAATCATCGTGCGTTAGAAGAGCTGCCTGATGATGAAATTCGGGCAGAATTGCTCAATTCAAAGATGCTGCTTGAAGAAAATCTAGGACACGCTATTGATTATTTTGCTTATCCGACTGGTACTTACAATCTGCATATTGCTAATATTTCTAAGGACGTTGGCTATAAGGCGGCATATACAATAAAATACGGCAACGTCGACAAGGGCAGCAACATTTATGCTCTTGAGCGTGTGCCGATTTTCCAGACTGAGAACACGATGAAATCTTTTTTTGAACGCATTGAGTATCGTCAAAGTTTTGAATCGTTTGGCTGGATAAAAAGATAAATTTATAATAATATTTGCAATAATACTTGCATAAATCGAATTTAAGTTGTAAAATAGTTATGTTGTGTCAATGAAGATACATATAATGATATAAATTCTATTGTAAGTGAGGTGTTTACTGTGAAAGAAGGAATTCATCCAAAATATTTTGAAGCAACTGTAACTTGTGGTTGTGGAAATACATTTAAAACTGGTTCAACTAAAAAAGAACTTCGTGTGGACGTTTGCTCCAAATGCCATCCATTCTTTACTGGTCGTCAGCGTGATGTTAAGGCTGGCGGTCGTATTGAGAAGTTCAACAAGCGTTATGCTAAAAAATAAAATTTTACTTAAATTACAGAGCAGGGCAAAATTAAACCCTGCTTTTTTGTATGTAATTTTTAGTCTATCATTTGAAGTAAAATTTCTCCAATATCACCGTTTATGCAGATACTTTGTTCAGAAATTTGTTTTGGTGCGACAGCTTCACCTTTATTTATGCATATGTAAGTTGCACGAGGATTGTCAGCAGTCATTTGCCAGAACGGATATTTAATAATTCCTGGTGTATTGCCTCCAACGCCCAATTCTAATAATACAATCTCATCATCAATGTGACGGCTCAAAAACTTTTTATAACGATAAGAAGCCTGGTGCCAGCCGGCATCTTCAACAAATTTATCATCGGCTCTAAGGTTTGTGGTCATTTTGCCGCCGCATTTTGGACATTTAGGAATCAATTCCGTTGGCACACGCATATTAGACTGCTCAGCAACCATTTTATGTATAAGTTCTTCATTATCATAAGTTTTATTGTGACAAGGCGTAGCACATTGTAAAAGACCATAATCGCCCTGTGTATAGAAAAGTCTTAATTTGTCAAAACCATTATTTTGAAACAGATGATCTACATTAGTCGTCAACACAAAATAATCTTTGTCGGCAACTAATTTTAACAAATTTTTATGTAATTCACTTTCAGGCTGGTCATAACGATTACACATTATGTTACGGCTCCAATAAGCCCAAAACTCTTCTTCAGTCTCATATGGATAAAAGCCGCCGCTGTACATATCGTGAAAACCATATTCAGCCTCAAAATCAGCAAAATACTTTTCAAATCGCTCACCGCTGTAAGTATATCCGGCAGAAGTGGATAAACCGGCACCGGCGCCGATCAATATCGTTTTAGATGATTTAATGGTATCTATAGCTTTTTGTAAATTATCCATTATTTTTTTACTCCCAATAAAAATATTTTAATGATTAAATACAAATAAAACCTTCAGTTAGACAATTACCGACTGAAGGTTTTATTATGAATAAAAATGCAATAGAGTCGCAAACATAAATCGATCGACTCGTGTGTTAAAATTTTATGGATTTACAGCTTCTTTTAAAGCTTTGCCAGCTTTAAATGACGGCAGTTTGGATGCAGGAATGTCAATTTCTGCACCAGTCTGAGGGTTGCGACCCTTTCTTGCACTGCGAGCTCTGTTTTCAAATGTGCCAAAACCAATAATCTGAACTTTGTCACCTTCAACCAGTGCTTGCTTAATTGTTTCAAAAAGCGCGTTCAATACTTGATCGGCTTCTTTTCTGGTAATACCGGATTTTTCTGCGACATTTGCCGCCAATTCTGTTTTGGTCATTTAAACTACCTCCAAAAAATTAATTGCTGTATCAGCATTAAATATCTAAAGTTAGATTTTCTTCATTAGTTATAACCGATATATCAGCTATTGTCAAGACCTTTATAACAAATATTTTACTGACCGCAGTTATAATACTGTCAACGAAAAGACAGTATAACAGACTTTTTAATAAAAATCAAGTGTTTTTTACCAATTTATACGGAAATATCAACATTATTGCCAAGAGCAGGGTCTAAACTGCCAATGTCAAGAGCTTCTTCAATCATCTCCGTATCGGCATCCATAGCTTTTTTTAGCACTTCAATACCAATGTTCTGCCACAGTTCAGCCTGATGCATTCCGACTGACATTGCTGCAATACTCATATCCATATTAATCAGCTCCTTACATAAAGATTAAACATTTAAGTTCTAATGTTATTCTAACACGTTAAAAACCGCATTGCAATAGTATTTTTTTATTTTTAGTATTATTATCCAGATTTTTATGGTCTACTAAATAATATCAGATCACTTGCTCAAAATAAAAGTAATATTAACAGATGCTGAGCAGGACAGCGTACCGGCTTCAATTGGCGTTGCATAATCAGCAGACTCTATCATAGCATAGGCTTTGCTGTTTGCACGCATCATATCAACGGAACCTGTATTAACAGAGATATCTTGAATACCAATAACTGTTCTGCCAAGCTCACGCGCAACAAGATCAGCTCTTTGGCGGGCATCTCGAATCGCCAGAATAAGTGCATCATCTTGTAACTTTTTGCGATCTTTAACGCCAAAATCCAATGAGTTAATATTATTTGCACCGTTAGAAAGTGAAGCATCAATAACTTTGCCAACCAGCTCAAGATTATCCAGAACAACGTAAACGGTATTATTTACGACATAACCGTTTATTTCGTTGCGGCGATTTTCTTCTTGTCGATAAGTTGGTCTGAAGCTGTAATCACTGGTATGAATATATTTTCTATCAACACCAAGCGCGACAATAGAGTTTATTACATCTTGTGCGGCTTTGGCGTTGGCAACCTGAGCACGAGAAGCATCTTTATCCTGAGTTTGCACACTAATTGAAATAGTCGCTCGATCTGGCGCAACTTCAATTGTACCTTCACCTCTTATGGAGACAGTTGGAAATTTTTCTTCGTCAGCTGCATTTACTGAAGACATGTTTATCACCACCATCATAATAAAAGTTAAAATCCATATTGCTGAGTTCTTCACAAAAAAACCTCCTGTATTGATAAATTAAATTTTATTCTCATTACCGTTTATCAGACGAATTATATTGCCTCGATGTTGAAGTATAATAAACGTAGCGGCCGCTACTCCAAAGGCGAATATCTCAAGTGGATAATCGAAAGCAAATGCTAAGATTGGCACGAAGGCTGCAGCAACCACTGAGCCAAGAGAAACGTAACGAGTTGACAAAACGATTACAAGCCACGTGATAAATACAATTATCGTGGCTTTAGGCATCAACATTGCGATTACGCCTAAACCAGTTGCAACACCTTTACCGCCGCGAAATTTTAAATATATTGGAAACATATGGCCAATTATTGCAATTAAACCGGCGGCAATCATTGAAGTTGGTGTCATTACAACAACAGAGGCAATCCAAACACTGAGAGCACCTTTTAAGAAATCCAGCGCAAATATTAATAATCCGGCAGTTTTGCCAATTGTGCGCCAGGCGTTCGTTGCGCCGATGTTGCCGCTTCCGTGTTGACGCAGGTCTACATTCCACAAAAGTTTACCGAATATCAATCCGTTTGGTATTGCACCAATCAGATAACAAATAATCAAAACTACTGCTAACATTAATCACCATTCCTCATTAAGTTAATTATGAATTAGGAATTATGAATACTGAATTATTTCAATTACGAAATACGAATTATGCATTAAGAATTAAAAAATTCCTCATTCCTCATTCGTCATTCCTAATTAATTATGCGACTTCGGCATTGCGTTTTTCAAAGAATTTAATAAAATCGTCCACCGGCATCGGCTTTGCATTCAAAAAGCCTTGACCATATTGGCAGCCTAACTCCAGCAAAAGCTGTTCTTGCTCTTTGGTTTCAATACCTTCACAAATGACCTGCATATGGAGCGCCCTGCCAAGACTTATTACGTTGGCTAAAATATCACGCATACGTTTAGAATCATCTGAAGCGTTCAAGAGGGATCTATCAATTTTCATCACGTCCATTGGCAGATAATTTAACATCATAAAGGAAGAATAGCCGCTGCCAAAGTCGTCGACAGAGATAGTAAAGCCCATCTCGTGCAGTTTACTGATAATGTCAGCTGCCCGTTTTTGATTCGTCTTTTGGTCGAAATCACCGAATACCGTTTCCGTCACTTCTAACTCAATAAGACCAGTTGGAGACAGATCATATTTATCAATAATAGCCTTAATTTTATCAAGGTAGCCTTCTTCCGTCATATGGAGACGCGACTGATTGACTGAAATGGGTACAACCTCTTTACCTTCAGCAAGCCGGCTCTTCTGGAGTTGGAAGGCCTGCTCTAAAAGTGAATAATCAACCGGTATGATGAAACCATTCTGTTCAAAAAGCGGTATGAACTTACCAGGCGGCATAAATCCGAGTTCTGGACTGATCCAGCGGACAAGTGCCTCAGCACCGATTATACGCCGCGTCTTAATGTCATACTTAGGCTGATACCACGCTTTAAACTCACCGTCTTTAAGAGCTTTTTCCATACTGCCCTCAATTTTGTGCTGCAAAGTCAGATTTTCCTGAATCTTATCATCAAAGACCTGCACATCGCTGTTTGACGGCTCATGGCAGGCAATGTTGGCTTTTTCAACGACTTGACGAACGGATTTATCACTTGATTTATATTCACAAATACCAGCCCTCATGTGCAGCCATATTTTAGAATCCTTCGTTTCAATATAACTATATTCCGGCAATGCATCAGTTAAAAATTCGCGTATTTGAGAGTCAGTATCAGCCTGACAAATGCAAATCAAATGTCCAGCATCTATACCGGCCGCCGTTCGCAGTGCCCATTTATTTTTGCTCAAATTAGCTGCCATATTACGCATATGCTGAATTAATAATTCCTCACCATAACGCTCAACAACTGCAGCTTTTCTCTCCATTGCAAGAATGGCCACATATACTTTTTTAGTTGAGCGATTTAATTTCATATCTTCAAACAATTGCGGCATTATGCTTTCCAGCCACACTAAATTCGGCAAATTGTACCGCGCATCGGTGTATGCCATATGCTGCACAACTTCTAAATGTTTACGCCTCATTGAATATCTATACC
>JAFUTM010000137.1 GCA_017484235.1 Selenomonadaceae bacterium | reverse complement strand
GCTTTGTTGCTTTCAAAAATCTTCCACAGATTTTGCGTATCTTTATCGCGGCTGCGTACCGGCGTTGCGGAAAGTCCGAGCAATTTGGAATCTGGACGATGTTGGCGAATTGTATCAATAATCGTACGATAAGTTGGAGCCAGCGTGTGATGTGCCTCGTCAACAACGATCATAACTTTTGATTGAAGAACACTCCGCAAACGTTTTTTGTTATAGTAGAGGCTCGGCACCATTGCTACAATTACATTTTCCTTTTTACTTATCTGTGTTGCGTGTGAGTGATCACTTGATACGCAGATCATATTAAATCTGGTCAACTTATTTTCGCGATTAGTATTGATCAACGACGCAAATTTATAAAATGTCTCTGCTGCCTGTTCGATTAACATTGAACGATGAGCCAGCCAAACTACTTGATAACCGCGCGGCACCATTTCTGTCAGTAGGAAGTAAACCGCCGTGAGAGTTTTGCCGCTTCCGGTTGGCATTTGCAGAATACCAGCCGCATTATTTTCGTCTATAAAATGTTTTTTAAGTGTATAAACCGCCTGCTGTTGATATTCACGAAGCACTATATCATCTTCTGAACCGACAGTTTTGGTCAAATCAATTGAAACTGGACGTGGAAATTTTGTTTTAAATTCCCTCATATCTTCAAAACCGGTATTAATGATTTCCTGGCTATATGCATTAATCATTGTCTGTGACATTGGCTTTTGCTTAAGATTAAACACTACTTTATCCAGATTGTCACCCTGCAGATTGCCGTCGTTCATAATATTGAGTTGACCCAGTACCGATTTAAGATGATTGCTTTCACTGAGGAAGTAGTCCTCAATTTCACTGCGATACTTTTTGACAAAATACTCCGGCTGATTGAAAATGGAATCCATATACGGTGAGAGTTGATTCTTATCGTCGTAATCAATTTCTGGCTTCATATTTTCCGCCGTCTTGTGACTGTAAAGCACCGCCTTGAGAAACTTGATTGGAAAGTTTGTCCAGTCAATTTGTTGAATTTTTCTTTTTGCCATTTAAAACATCTCCTCATTTAATTGCTTTAATGTTTTTATTTAAACCTTACATTTTACATTATATTTAAAACAGATACTTTATATGGTACAACTTGTCGTATATTTTATATTTTTTCATTTTAATATTTATTCAACATATATAAGATAATTTATCAAGTATCTTCTTATCCAATTTGCAACTTCTGCACGTTTCGTAAAAATTCTCAATGTCATCGTGGCAATTAATGGCGTCTATTATAATTGCATCAAGCAGATAATCATTTGGAGCAAGTATATGACCGCACAACTTAAATAATTCGTAAGTATCTCTAATCGAAAGACCGGCACCTACACAAAATTTTGCAACGGCATAAAAAGTGATATCTCGTCTACCATTAAGATAGGAGCGCATTGTGTCAGATTTAATTTGGCATCTTACTTCAACGCTCGCGTAACTGTTTTTAAATCTCGTGCCGAAGATGTATGAAAATTTTTTACGTAGCTCAATTTTTAAATCTCCATAAGTCGGTGGCAGTTTATCAATATTCGGGCGCAACATAAAACTTTGCGTCTGATGTTCAGGAGTAAACTCATCGGCAATAAACTCGTGTGTTTGAATAAATTCTTTTGTGACATAATCATAATCCAACATGAAATCTCCACCTCAATTAATTTTATGTGAACATTTTAAATATTATAGCATACAATTTATTTATCTGCTGATTTTATTATATAATTTTTACAAAAAAAAGTTTTGACTGCCTGTCCATTAGACAATCAAAACTTTTTATTAATTTATGTAAGTCAACTAATTTGCAAAGTTAATTTCAGCCGGCTTCTTCTTCCTTAGCACGGTCAATCAACAGTGTTAAAAGTTTGACACCTGCTTCTGGAATGTTAGTGCCTGGTGCAAAGATTGCAACTGCGCCGTGTTCATAGAGGAAGTCATAATCCTGAACAGGAATGACGCCGCCGATTGCAACCATAATATCTTCACGGCCGAGCTTTTTAAGTTCGTCAACGAGTTCTGGCAGCAAGGTATTGTGACCAGCAGCCAGACTGGAGAAGCCAACCATATGTACATCGTTATCAACTGCATCTTGAGCAGTCTCAACCGGCGTCTGGAAGAGAGGTCCGACGTCGACGTCCCAG
>JAFUTM010000136.1 GCA_017484235.1 Selenomonadaceae bacterium | reverse complement strand
TTGTGCCCGTCAAGTCTGTGTTTGAGGCTTAGTCAAAATTTTTTTAGATTTGATTCCGCTTTTGACCGGCCAAAAGCTAGCAAAAGCCGCCCCTCACTGTCTCGCATCACGCTCGCCGCGTTCGGGTAGACGCCTCACATCACGTTCGGCCACAAAAGTACGATAATTTTATTCCTAATTCCTAATTCACAATTCATCATTAGATTAATTGTTTTGTACGACTGCGCCGCGTATATCGAGAGTCAAAATTAATGATTTAGTTTTGATATTGTTATTCAAAAAGGCTTGTGCCATAGATGAGGCCACTTCCTGTTCGACGTGGTCTCTATCTATCGTAAATGCGATTAAACACGGACCGGCACCGGACAAAGCAACGCCGATTGCTCCAGCGGCCTTTGCAGCTTTAAAAACCTCTTCCATACCAGGCACAAGTCCTGTCCTATACGGTTGATGAAGAGCGTCATCAAATGCATTTTGCAAAAAGCGTTCTTTACCTTTAATCAGTGCACCGATTAACATTGAAGCACGACCTATATTGAAAATCGCGTCTTTCATCGGCACTTCAGTTGGAAGTACCTGCCTTGCCAGCCGTGTCGCGAGTGGAAAGTCCGGCACAGCAACAACTAATTTTAATCTCAATTTAGGTACAAATGAAAAAGTTTGCACTTGACCTTTATTTACAACACTTACCGTTACGCCGCCAAACAACGCCGGCGCAACATTATCTGGATGCCCTTCAATTTCAGTGGCAAGTTTAAGAAGTTCATTGCGATTTAAAGGATTTCCAAGAATGGCATTGGCGGCTTTAATTCCAGCGACTATTGCTGCTGCACTGCTTCCTAGTCCGCGCGACAATGGAATATGATTTTCCATACGGATTATCGCGCCTTTATATTCATTGTCAGCTCCAACTCGTTCAAGGAGCGTCTGTATTGAACGCCAGACTATATTTCTATCGTCAGAAGGTATATTGTCCGCACCTTCGCCTTTGGTCTCAATTATTAATTTTGGTTCTTTTAACAAAGTCAGCTGCAGATCATTGTATATAGTGCAGGCAAGCCCAATACAATCAAATCCAGGTCCACAATTCGCACTGGTGCCCGGCACTCTCACTCTTATGGTGTGACTTGTTAGGTCGTTCTTAATCATCACTCACCTCAAAATATTGACAAACTATTATCTAAGGAAGATAAGCCCTT
This sequence comes from Selenomonadaceae bacterium, assembly GCA_017484235.1. GTDB lineage: Bacteria > Bacillota > Negativicutes > Selenomonadales > Selenomonadaceae > Quinella. The sequence goes on along the minus strand of JAFUTM010000136.1, from coordinate 900 downwards.
ATTATAATTAGTTAGCTTCGACGCGAATCATACTGCGAATCTCATCGACAACTGGCAATTCTTTCAAGGCCGCAACTGCTTCCAGGATATATTTATATTTTACTTCGTGAGTAATTACAACAATCTCCGTATGATTATCAGAAGAACCACTCGTTTGTACAACAGACTTCAAGCTTACTTTAGAATTACCAAACGCCGTTGCAATAGAGGCGAGCACGCCTGGTTTATCGTCAACTAAAAGACGTACATAGTAAGAAGTCGTCGTCTCTTCTATCGGACAAATCGGTTTACGATCATAGCAAGTACAGCCAAAACGACCTACAGAGCCGCGCTCTATACCGCGAGCAATCTCAATTATATCAGAAATAACTGCCGAAGCCGTCGGCACGCCTGCGCCTGGTCCAAAGAACATAGCCTCGCCAATTGGATTGCCACGAACAAAAATTGCATTAAATACACCATTGACTGAAGCTAATGGGTGTGTCTTTGATAAAAATACTGGGTGAACTCTGACATCTATACCGAGATCGGAATCCTTGCCGATTGCCAGCAGTTTAACGACATAACCAAGTTCTTCAGCATAACGAATGTCTTCCGGTGTAATCTTAGTTATACCCTCAACGGATACATCTTCAAATTGTACACGAGAATTAAACGCAATTGATGCCAAAATTGCAATCTTGCGAGCAGCGTCCTTACCTTCAACGTCAGCGGCCGGATTAGCTTCAGCGTAGCCTTTAGATTGTGCCTCTTTAAGCACCGTATCATAATCTGCACCGTCTTCGCTCATCTTGGTCAACATATAATTTGTCGTTCCATTGACTATGCCAAGAACTTCTGTTAAATGATTAGCCGTCAGCGATCTTTTGAGCGGCATTATAATTGGTATCGCACCGCCGA
>JAFUTM010000135.1 GCA_017484235.1 Selenomonadaceae bacterium | reverse complement strand
AGTGGTTCCACCTGTTCCCGTTCCGATCACAGTAGTTAAGCACTATTCCGCCTCTCTCACTTGGCTGGCAACGGCCCGGTAACCTGAGGTCTCGCCGATTTTTTCAGTTTTAATGTGTTATTTTAAATTAGTTGCACATTAATGTTATATATTGTTTTATGGCGGTTGTGGTGAAGCGGTTAACACTCCGGATTGTGGCTCCGGCACGCATGGGTTCGATCCCCATCAATCGCCCCATAGGGGTATAGCTCAATTGGTAGAGTAGTGGTCTCCAAAACCATTGGTTGAGGGTTCAAGTCCTTCTGCCCCTGCCATTTTGAAATTTGACAGTCGTATGAATATGCGGCTGTTTTATATTATCTTTAACTATAAGGATTGATAATTTTGAGTTTAGATTATTTGCTTGTTTGTCGAAATTTGAAAGACGATGAAATTATAAATAATTTTGAATCCTTAAATATATACACTGTTTCAAAACTTATTGAGAAAGCTGAACTTTTAGGATTATCTGGAAATTTGAAACGTGAATATTTAATTTATGTTTTGACTCACGAGTCCAATTTAGTTTCAATTACAATAGAAAAATCCGGTGGTAAAATTGGAGAAAGCCTCAGAGCGGCCTTTATACACGATATTAAAAATATAATGCCTCTTCTCAAAAATGATATTGATTATTTCCAAATTATCAAAGACTACAAGCCTACAATAATGACGAATAATGAAATTTATATTGAACTTCGTAATAAGCTTGAAACACTTGATTCGCCTGAAGATATTGCTGACGTATTTATAAATTATTATCGTCGATATGGCTATGGAGATATAGCTAATTATCGCGCATTTCGCTGGAAAGATGCACTCGTTGGCATTAAACATTTTGAAAATATGCGACTTAACGATTTAATTGGATACGCGCATCAAAAAGATTTATTGACTGGGAATACGGAGGCATTTATCAATAATAAGCCTGCAAACAATGTTCTGTTAGTTGGTGCTCGCGGAACAGGTAAATCCTCAAGTGTCAAGGCACTGGTAAATGAATATTATAATTCTGGATTAAGATTGGTTCAGATAACTAAACCTCAGCTGGTTGATTTGCCGAAAATTATGGAAGCTCTTCGTCAATTTGCGAGTAAGCGTTTTATAATTTTTTTAGATGATTTATCATTTGAGGAATCTGATTCAGAATATAAATATTTAAAATCGGCTATAGAAGGCGGTGTTGAATCCAGGCCGGAAAATGTTTTAATTTATGCAACTTCTAATCGTCGTCATCTCATTCGTGAAACGTGGCGTGACAGAGTTGATGGTCAAGATGATCTTTATCGTGATGACAGTGTTAATGAGACTATTTCATTGTCGGATCGTTTTGGACTAATTATACATTATTATTCTCCGAGTCAATCAGAGTATCTTGAAATAATTCGCCATATGCTTAATAAACAGGGCATCAATATGACAGATGAGCAGCTGCGTATTGAAGGATTGCGTTGGGAAATGACACATTCTGGGCGCAATGGTCGTACGGCACAACAATTTGTCACCAATTATCTTGGTCAGCATTAATATCAAATTGTGATTAACCTGGTTAATTAAAGGTTGTGATGATATGTCTTCAAAGTGGAACGCTGCAGACTCCACCTTGTTATGTGCGGCATTTATATTTTTAGCTGCACTTGGTTTTCAATTAATTCACCCGTCAAGCGTTGTTGCAGACTGTGTATTGTTTGTTGCAGAGGCGGCTTTAGTTGGTGGTGTTGCTGACTGGTTTGCCGTTACTGCACTTTTCAAAAAGCCGCTTGGATTTCCATTTCATACTGCAATTTTACCAAATCGTCGTCAGGATTTTATCGATGCATCTGTCAGTATGGTAAAAAATGAATTTTTTTCACGCAAGTCTATATTTAAAAAAGTCAGCCAGTTTCATTTGCTGCCACATCTTATTGAATACCTCAAACGTCCTGATATACGTCGTAACGCTATTGAGTTAATTTTTAGTGAGATTGCCTCATTTGTACATAAACTCGACAAAGAGTCAGTCTCAAAAAAATTTGCCAATGAGATTCGCCGGACACTTCGCGATGTGCCGTCTAACATATTGATTCACGAGTTAAGTCAGTGGCTAAAAAAATCTGGCAAGGATAAAGTTATATTCTCTAAGATTGTCAGTTCTCTTCGTGATGTTGCCGCAACTAATGAAACACGTGTTAAAATTCAGCACGTCCTTGAGTCTTATGCAAATGAACACACACAGGCTTCTACTTCGTTTTCAATGTTAATGACAAATCTTGCACAGGCATTAGACCTTGTCAATTTTTCTGAGGCAGCATTATTAATGCAGCGTCATCTTTTAGTTTTTCTTGATGAACTTGCGATTGATTCTAAACTGCAGCGTGATGTATTAGAACATTGCCGTACAATTTTTTCTGAAATTGTTGATTCTGTTGAGTTTAGAGATATGTTGTATCGTTTGCAGCTTGACTCAGTAAACGCCGTGCCCTTTGAAACAATCATACAAGACGCCATTACATCTATAGATTCACAATTATCAAAGATTAACGTAAAAAAATTAGTTGATTCTAATAACGCATATACTTTGCCGGCAATCATTGCACATTTTTTGTTTACAGAATATGATCGTTTGTTATCTATGCTTGAAACGGATTCGGCTTTTAAGAGCAGTGTTGAAAAATTCATTTTCGATTTAACGGCACGATCTGCACTTGCCGCGCAGCCTTTATTTGCAAATATTGCCAATTCTGCACTAAGCAAGATGTCAGACGAGCAGTTAAATGCATTGGTTTACAGCAAAGCTGAACCGGATTTTATATGGATCAGATTAAATGGTTCCATTGTTGGCTCCGTTATAGGGCTTATTTTATTTATTATAATGCAGTTTGTGCCATTGTAATTATATCTAATTAAAAATCGCACCTACATTATAACTCACCACATCGAAATTAACATTTATGAAGATGTGGTTTTTTATTGTCGAAAATATATTTAATTAAATTCTAATTAATTTTTAATGTAAATTAACTCGATTAAAGATAAAATCTAGATTAATATAATCACGCAATTTTTAGTAACAATCTAAATTGTCCAATTAATGCTAAATCATTGCTGTTTTTTAAATCAAACCACAACCAAGTTAAGACTGCATATATTGCAATTAGAACTAACATCTTTATAAGCTTAATATTTTCATTTTCTTGCATTAAAAATATTCTCCGGTACTGCAACAATAAAAATCGTTTTCCAAAATGTGGATAAATAATTAAAAAAAAGGTTTGTCAAGTGCTTTTGTAAAAATTTTCTGATTATTTAAAATGATAATAAAAAATCTACCCTTTCCGGCAGATTCAATATAATAAGAGTTATAAGTAAATTTATTTAATATCTAACTTCTTTTCGTGCAGCCATTTTGCAAGTAAGTCAGCAAGCTCAGCATTATTTAAGTCGCCCATAAGGAAATGTGTGTTTCCATGTATCCCAATTTTGGGCAGATGCACAAGTGTTGCATCGCCGCCGTGTTCGTTGATTTTATCTACAAATTTTTGCGCCATTACTAATTCACCACGCCATTGATCCGGTCCAACTTCCGTTGTAGGCTTGTCAGCAATGTTATCTCCATAGTAAATAATAATTGGTATCTTCGTCAGTTTTTCAAAGTCTGACATTGGTATACCTTGTGCCGCTACTGCTCCATACGCCGTCTGTACAGGTTCCGGCATTTCGTTTTCTGGAAACAGAAATGGACTGCCGCCTGGCTCATAAGATACTATTGCTTTAACGTTATTCGTCCGCAATGGAGTTCTCCAACCGATTGTTCCGCCCATTGAATGTGTTACTAAAATACCGCCACCGATTTTGTCAAAAAGCTTGCCCATTGCATCAGCCGCAACATCAAAGTCCAACGCGCCTGTGTCTATCGTCCAAGCTCTCATAAATTGATTTAGGCTCTCGGCATCTTTTGGGAATTGTGAGTTTGGATAAAGATTCGGAAATTCTCCAAGTCTTGGCAATGTGAAAAGCGTATGGTCGGCGTACATTGGATTATGTGCGTACGGATTATCAGATTCTGGTGCAACCGTCGATAAGCCTGCTTCTCCACGTCGAGGCTGGTCTACCAAATATACGCTGTAGCCCTTTTTTAAGAATAAATTTTGAAATCCATCTCGTCCATCAGGTGTTGTTTCCCACGTTCGTTTAGTTTGTGCCGCTCCGTGTTGGAACACTAATGGATATTTTTTAGCCTTGACCGGTATCTGATAAAACACATAAGCGTGATCGCCATAAGCGGTCTGACCTTCTGGTGAGAGAAAATGTTCCATTGAAAACGTACCTGAATGTGTAACTGTTGTTCCGCCAATTGCAAAGCTTCCTTGTGTTTCCAATACAATTGGTTTGGCGTTCACGTTTGCCGCTGTTAAAAGTCCTGCCGACAAAGTTAAGGCAAGAATTGCATTGCGAATTTTTTTCTTCATCTTAAAAAGCTCCTGTCTTTATATGTGGTACGTATGGTGCTTCCAATTTTTTAATCGTCTCTTCATCAAGTGTAATGTCAAGTGCGGAAACTGCTTCTTCAATATGTTTAACTGAAGTTGTGCCGACAATCGGCGCGGTGATATAATCTTTACTCAGCATCCAAGCCAATGAAGTCTGTGCCATTGAATAACCGAGTTCTTTTGATACTTTTTCGAGATTGTCGACAACTACTTTGTCAACATCATTAGTCGAGTTCCAAACCATTGGCGAAACTTCATCAATTGAATTACGAGCAGTTTTAGTGCCCCAAGGGTGAGCACAGCGGCCGCCAGCGAGTGGTGACCAAGGCACAACCGCCATTTTTCTATCTTTACACAACGGCATAATTTCGCGTTCTTCTTCGCGATAAATCAAATTATACTGTGGCTGAAGTGATACAAATTTTGTCCAATTATGCTTTTCGGCAATATTTTGAAGTCGTTCTAACTGCCACGCAAAAATCGTTGAAGCTCCGATGTAACGTGCCTTACCGGATTTAACAACATCGTGCAAAGCCTCCATTGTTTCTTCCATAGGAGTATTTGCATCAAGACGATGAATTTGATAAACGTCAACATAATCAAGCTGCAGACGTTTCAAGCTATGGTCAATTTCTGCCATTACATTTTTACGAGAAGTGCCGCCGCCATTCGGGCGACCTGGACGCATTTCAAAATTAACTTTTGTCGCAACAACTATTTCATCTCTGTCAAGTCCAAAATCTTTGATGTAACGTCCGGTGATTTCTTCGCTGCTGCCCATTTGGTAGACGTTTGCCGTGTCAAAATAATTAATTCCAAGTTCAATTGCTTTCTTGAACATTTCTTTGCCTTCGTCGTATGTTTTCGCCCAAGGAAATACACCGTTCTCTTTTCCAGGCTTACCAAAACTCATCATTCCAAGACAAATTTTTGAAACGTCCATTCCAGTGTTTCCAAATTTTACATACTTCACATTTACCACTCCTCGTCAATTCATAGTAATCATATTTTACAAAATAATACACTTTTTATCAATTCGTTTTTTCGTTGTATTTTATAAGTTTTTCTTATTATAAAATGATTTTTTCGCCGTCTAATTTTTCCAGTTTACTGTATATAAGTTAAAATACCTGAATAGATATATAAAACTACTGTGGAACACAGGAAGTTAAGCCTTTGCACATGATATGTTCAAAGAAGCAAGAGCCGGATTTAGCTGGGCAAAATGTCAATAAAAAAGGAATAATATCTTCAACTAATTGTGAAAATATAATTCCTTTTTTGCTGTGTATCAGAAATGACCGCCGCGACCACCACCGCCGCCGCTGCCACCGCTGGAACGACCACCGCCGCCACTGGATTTACGTTTAGGCTGACGCTGAACATTCATAAACAAAAGTGTATCACGATTCTCAGTAAGTCTGACACTGTTTTGAACCAAATATTCACTTGCCTCAATCGCTGGTCTAACATTGCTCATACTCGCAATCAGTGAGGACCTGAACATTATTCCGATGAAGATAGAAACTATAACTGCTGTCATTGCCGCCATTGGACTAAAGCCACTCGACGGATCATATGGCTGCCCTTCCTGTTCGTAATATGTCATCAAAGTATCAACGGAATCAACATAACTATTCAAAGCACCGGCATAATCCTGTGAAGATAATTTGGATAAAAACTGATCTTGAACATAAGGCAGACCGGCTTCATTAGTAATGCGGCTTCTCATTGCGGAGTCAGTCGATATGTGCCATTCACGATTGTCCATTACAATTAGCAATACAATATTGCCGTTTGTGCCGCCTGTGAAAGCCGTACTGCGAAGTCTGTCGGCAACCGCAGCAGGATTTTGATTTTGAATTGTGTTTTGTGTAACAATTCCAATCTGTATTCCGTGCTTTTGCTCGACGCGTTGAATCTTGCTTGCCAGCTGCTGTAAGTCAGCTTGAGTTAATAGTGAGGCGCCGTCGGTTACTGCGGCGACTGACTGACTTTGCGACAAAGGCTGAGTTGTTTGTGTTTCCTCTGGCAGTTGAGTTTTAGCCGGTTTAGTTGCTTCTGCTAACGGTAGCATTAACAGCGCAACACTGGCAAATATTAAAAAAAATATTGCAAAGAAGAATTTATTTTTAATATAATCGTTCATTTTTTTCACGCAATTTAATAATTATGCGTTTGCCTCCTCTTTACAGTTTATTATTTTGTGTTATTATAATTAAAAAGGTTTTTGTATTTACATAATCGAAAGGTGGAGATATTATGCGGAATTGGAAAAATATTTTGTACGCTATATTCGTAATGATGATTTTCTTATATTCTGTCGGTTACGCGGAAGAAGTTAAGCACTATAATATCGAAACCGGCAAAAGTTTAGGATTTCCGACGTATGTTGTGACCTACGAAATCAGCAATCCTAATATAGCAGAAGCATTTAAAGCTAAAAATGGTGAAATGCGTATTCGCTTCAACAATCCAGGAGATGTTTACGTTCGAGTTATTTTTTATTCCGGCGGCAAACCGGCGGACACTCTTCTTTATTTATTCCACGTCACTGGCAAGCCAAGCGGCAACTCCGCAGTTAATCAAAATTCATTTGCAGAAGAGATTTTAAATCTTGTAAATCAAGAACGTAGTAAATATGGACTACGACCACTTAAATTAGCACAAGACCTCAATCAATACGCAAATATTCGTGCTCGTGAATGTGTCCAGTTGTTTTCACATACTCGGCCAAACGGCACGGCTGGCGTTGATATTATACCTGCAAGTACCCGTAAAATTGCCGGCGAAAATCTTTCCGGCGGCTCCACGTCGCCTGAGCAGGTTATGTACGAATGGATGCACTCACCTACTCACCGCGACAATATTCTGTTTCCAGATTATGATGAACTCGGTGTTGGTTACTTCTATGCGGCAGATAGTAAATATCACCATTATTGGGTTCAACTGTTCAGACGCAAGAAATAATTAAGCACATCTGCGACATAGATTAAAACATCAACATTTTTGCAATGAAATAAATTATCGGAATTAAAATTAGTGTGCAGAACGCAGGATACATAAATGCTTTTTTAGAATCGTAAGGTAAACTGCCGACGACTTTGCCGGTCTGACCATTCATCATAAACGTATAAGGCTTGTCGTTGTATCTCGTAGTTAAAATCCATACCGGAACCATTGCATATATGACTTTGCCGCCGTCTTTAATGACCGCGTGAGATTCCTCAGTAAAGGTATCATAGCCTTGTACCGAACTGCTTAAAACTTCCAAAGCACTGCGCTCAACACGTTTGTCGGCGCGTGGAACGGACGCATCGGCATCAACGTCGTACTTATCCGCAAGGTAACCGGTAAAATATGCCGCACTGAACGGCACTAAGTCAGAATAATTAAATGGTTCGATACTCTCCATATAGGTATCGTCCATTTTTTTGCTGCCGTCAACCGGAATACGCTGAAATTGCATTGTACCAGCACGTTCGCAGTTGTAGACGCTTATTTCCTTAATAATTTCATTGCCAGCGTCCATTACGCGGATACGTTCAGCTCTGTAAGTTGCGTGCGCATCCACTTCGGAATCAAACAGCCAGAATGGCACATACATCGGCTGTATTGCTTCTACTCGATTATTCGCAGTAAATGCATCTGGCAAAAGTCGCTTACCTTCGTAAAATTTTTTGAGAGCAGCAACGGCATCTTCTTTTGTCTTTTTAAATGGAATCACATAATCTGGCTTCAACATTCCAGAGAAACGTTTTGGGATCATTGTCGGATTGCCGCAATAGACACACTCCGTCGCCATTGTGTTCTCATCGCAGACAATCTCCGCACCGCACGACGAACAGGTAAATGCCTTAAGTGCAGCGGCTTCTTCATCACTCCACTCATCGCCGGCGTTTTCAGTATCCCATTTGGCTTCCTGAGCCTCACGTGCCTTAACCGCAAGTTCTTCTTTGGCTCGAAATAAATCTTCAACCGCACTGACTTCCAATTCGGCACCGCAATATTCACAGGTAACTTTGTCGTGACCAGGCAAAAAACTCAACGGTGCTGAACAGTTTGGACATTTATAACTGACTGATGTAGCAGGCATCGTATCACCTCACATTTTATTATGTTAAAATTATAAATCAACATTTGAAATAAAGCAATAAAAATAAATTTAATAAAATATGGAAAAAATATGATAAAAATTTGACACAATCAAACATTTTGGTATAATAATATGAAAATAAATTAAAAACATATAAGGAGATAGAGATATGGAAATGATTGAACACATAATTGTTGCGGTAGTTCTTATTTATCTTGCAATTTACTGTGTCATTAAGATGTACTTTAATATGAAAGGTCAGGAAATAGTCATTCCTAAAGTTGATGAGCACACGCCATTTAAAATTGAATCGCGCGATGAACAATCTATGACGATTTCAACGACAATGGATTTAGTGAACGAGGGCAAACAGAGTGCCTTAATCGTCGACTGCATTGTTAAACCACAGCTTCCGTATGAGCAATATGACGGCATTGCAGTTCGCGGCAAGGCTGAGGTTGATGGCGTACCGCGTGAAGATGATTATTTTGAGGCAATGGTACTCTTTGCAAAAGGCGATGTAGCTCACGGCAGCAACGTCATCAAACTAAAAGCTATCGTGACATTGACGGCACGAAAAGGTATGACACTCAATGAGGCGTTGTCACATATGGTTGACTTTCCGGTAGAAATAATTTATCGTGAAGTTGGACGTACACCTCTTCACTTCTCAATAGTACGCATTATTTTAACTGCTGAGGAACTCACACAGCTTGCCGGCGTCAAACTTATTAGAGATTAAGGTGTATTAATAATGGAAGATATTAACGCCTTAAATGAATCTAAATTGACTGCACAAGAATCCATACTCAATGAGGCAAAACTTGATGAGAATGGAAAAATACAACTTATTATCTATTATGAAGGTCACAAAGATGGAGCGATGGCATATTTCATTGATAATAATGATAAAAAAGTTAGAATCGCAAATGAATTAGCTTATAAACTCATTGACGACGGTAAAGCCGTTAAAATTAATAAACAAGATTCTGAATGGCTGCCCAAAGATTATAGTCCAAATTTATCAGTTGAAGATTGGCTCATACTTTTGAAAGATGAAGATGTTTTTAATCCTTCCGATTTGGAAATAATGAAACGTTTTCAAGACTATGGTGGTGCAGCGACCTGTACGCAGCTTTCTAATAAATATGGTGAAACTTGGCAGTTTTATAATAATAAGTCGTGGAATGTGGGAGATAAAATTTCGAAAAAAACTGGTTGTTCTATTTACCAAAATGAAAATGGTGCTAATGAACCTTGGACGATTTTATTCTTAACGCGCAAAGCAAACAAAAATGAAGCTGGACGTACTGTATTTAAACTTCGAGATGAACTTGCGGAAGCATTGGCACAAATAGATTTAAGCCATATTAAACTTTATTCAAAAGATAAAGAATCTATAAATAAAATACTTAATGATTTATTGCAAAAAGGACAACAAAATAATGGAACCTTAAATTATAGTGATTTGATTGAAGCATTTCAAGATGAAGATTTAACACACGCTGATATGGACAGATTATATGATACATTCAGTAAATATGGAATAGAAATAATTGATACAAACGATGTAGAAGATAATTTATCCAATAATATTACCTCTTATAACAAAGGTGATTTTCTCAACGAAGTTTATATTAGTGAGGCTAAATATGACACGCTTGTCGCGGTTCTCCAAAATAAGAAAAATATCATTTTACAAGGTGCGCCTGGAGTTGGCAAAACCTTTGCTGCAAAACGTCTGGCTTATTCAATGATTGGTGAGAAAGACGACAGTCGCATTGAATTTGTACAGTTTCATCAAAACTATTCTTATGAAGATTTTGTAATGGGTTATAAACCTACAGAAAATGGCTTTAAATTGAAGTATGGTATTTTTTATAATTTTTGTAAAAAAGCGGCTGCTGATTTGAGTAGAGATTATTTTTTCATTATTGACGAAATTAATCGCGGCAATATGAGTAAAATTTTTGGCGAGCTGCTAATGCTCATTGAGCGCGACTATCGTAATACAAATATTACGCTTGCTTATAATGGTGAAGATTTTTCAGTGCCGAATAACCTTTATATAATTGGAATGATGAATACAGCCGACCGCAGCCTTGCGATGATTGATTATGCACTTCGCCGCCGATTCAGTTTCTTTGATATGGAGCCGGCTTTCAATTCTGACGGCTTCAAACAATATCAAAATAATTTAAATAATAATACGTTGAATAAACTGATTAACAAAGTAAAAGGACTAAACAAGTCCATTGCAATGGATAAGTCACTTGGCAAGGGCTTTTGCATTGGCCACAGTTATTTTTGCGGTCGTAAAGATTGTAATGAAACCTGGCTGAAATCAATTGTTGAATATGATATTCTACCAATGTTGAGTGAGTATTGGTTTGACGATAGTGATAAGCTGCAAAGTTGGGAAAATACCTTGCGCGGTGTTTTTGATGAAAAAGTATAAGAACATTTTTATAAAAAATATATATTATATGCTGTCGTATGCTTTTACCAATTTAAGGCAAGGCGACTATAAAAATATTGCCGGTGAAGAGTTTAACAATCTACATAATTTGTTAGCTGTAATCCTGGCAAGTGGTATCAGTCGACAGTTGAAACAAGGACTTTATCGCGAATACATAAATCGCAAGGATAACTTGATGACTGTGCGCGGAAAGATTGATATAACTGATTCAATTAAAAATTTTGTTGCCGGACGACGTATTTTGACCTGTGAATATGATGAACTCTCAGAAAACAATTTATTAAACCAAATTTTGAAAACAACATCAATGCTTATGCTGCGTCGTGGCGATGTTGATGATGAACACAAGGCGACATTGAAACAAGCGATGTTATTTTTCACGAATGTTGATGAGATTAATCCTGCTTCAATTCGCTGGAGTGCTGTCCGGCTGCATAGAAATAATCAGACATATCAAATGCTTTTGGGCATTTGTCAATTAATTTTGGAAGGTATGCTCTTGACCACAGACGACGGCGAATATAAGTTAGCGGAATTTATTGACGATCAAAATATGTGTCGTCTCTTTGAAAAATTTATTCTTGAATATTATATTAAAGAATGTCCACAGGTTAAAGCAACGGCTTCACAAATAGCGTGGGCTTTAGATGACGATATTTCAGATATGCTGCCAATAATGCAGAGTGACGTTACTCTCACGCACGGCGACAAAGTATTGATTATTGACGCAAAATTTTATACTCATACGATGCAGAGTTATTATAACGTACATAAATTACATTCACATAATTTGTATCAAATTTTTACTTACGTCAAAAATAAAGCGGTTTCACTTAACTTGGAATCGCGCAAAGTTGCCGGTATGCTGCTTTATGCTCAAACTGATGAAATTGTTCAACCAAATAATGTCTATCAGATGAGCGGCAATCAAATAGCGGTTAAAACTTTGGATTTAAACAGAGAGTTTGCAGAAATCGCCCAACAACTAAATGTGATTGTCACAGATTATTTTAAATAAAATGTTAATTACAATGAGGAGGATTATATAAATGGCAAATGGTGAACTTTTAACTGTTCCAACGCGAATTTTAACTGATAAAGATGATATTGTTGATATGATTGAAAAATACACTAAAGACAAGATTGGTCCAGATGACGTCTTAACGGTTGCGGAGAGTGTGGTGGCAATAACTCAAGGTAGATATGTCCGACCAGATGAGATGCATATCAGTGACGCGGCTAAGTTTTGCTGTCGTTTTATACCGGACTATGGCAGTCTTGCAACGCCTCACGGAATGCAGGCTCTCATGAATGCTGAGGGCACCTGGCACGTAACGTTGTCATTATTTGCCGGATTTTTAGGCAAGCTTGTCGGTATTAGAGGTTTGTTTTATAAATGGGGTGGCAAGCAGGCTCCATTAATTGATGACTGCACGGGCACGATGCCGCCGTTTGATAAATGTGTTGTCTACGGTCCGGCTGACGGTGAGAACGTGGTTAAAAAAATAAAAGATCGTCTCGGCTGCTTCGGTGCAATGATAGCAGACGTAAACGATTTGGAGCTTGAGAATCCGAAATATGTTGCGGCAACTGAAGGTTTAAATGCGCCGTTGGCGGCCCATCTGTTGCAGCACAATCCATTTGGAAACGCTTCACAGAAAACGCCAATCTGTATTATTAAAAATTTCCGCCAATATCAAGAAAGCAATAAATAATTAGGAATGAGGAATTATGAATTAGGAATTATGAATGTTGAATTAATTAACTATTAATTTTTTCTTCTAAATAACAAAGTCAAGAAATAAATTATGGCCGCAATGACGACGATTGTGGCACCGGCGGCAGTGTTTAAATAATAAGCTAAAAATAAACCACTGAGGCCGGCTACTAACGCAATGGACACTGAAACTAAATGATAATGCTTAACGTCGTTTGTTACGTTGCGGGCTGAGGCTGCCGGCAGCACTAGAAGTGAATTGATAATTAAAATGCCTACCCACTGTATACTCATTGCGACGATAATGGCAAGTACTGCAGCAAAGATACTTTCTATTTTAATCGTGGATATGCCGCGACTTCTTGCAAAGGATTGATTGATTGACAGAATGAGCAGCTGATTAAATAAAAATATCCATATAATCAATACGATGATAAATAGTATTCCAAGTGATATTAAGTCTGACTTGCTTATACTCAGTAAATCGCCGATTAAATATGTGGAAAATTTATTGAATGATCCGCCAGACGACATTATCATCAATCCGAGTGCAATTGCAGTCGATGAAAAGACACCAATTACGGTATCTGTGCCGGTGCGTGTCTTATTTTTTATGTAAGTTATAAGCAATGCAAATATAATTGAAAATATTATCAATGAGATCATTGGCGAATGTGAGCCCAATAATGTGCCGATTGCTATTCCTGTAAATGCACCGTGACCAAGTGAATCTGAGAAAAAAGCCATTCTGTTTGACACGACCATTGTTGACAACAATCCGAACAATGGAGTAACTAACAGAACTGCAATAAATCCATTAACCATAAATTGATATTCAAACAAATTTATCACCTGCTACATCATCAATTCGTTTATTATATCATATCCATAAGGCTTAAACAACTTTTTCCACTGCTCAATTAGTTTCTTATCGTAATCTTGTTTTACTTTTATTGAAAATAATCTTTTATTTACTATATAATAAACGATCATAAATAAATGATCAGGCGGCACGTCTGATTTTTGTTGCAGTTGATTGAAAATTATTCGTTAATTCGAAGAAGATATTGGTATTTCTACTTTGCGTTACACTAAAAATATTTTGAACATCAAGTCGTTTTATGTTACAATTTTAATATATAAGTAAACTATTTTAACTATTAGTAATGAAGGAAATAGCGTAAAACATTCGACTTTTGACGATTCCTAACAATGGCAACACTTAATACAATCTTGAGGTCTGTAATTTCAACTCAACTAGCAGAAAATTCTATGGGTAAGACGTATTCTCGTTTTAGCAAATTGACTGCCACACAAAAACATAGAGTTTGCAGTTTTATAATCACTTATTTGTGCTTTAAAACAGAGCTTACACTGGATAGAGTTGAAAATTATCAACTCATCTCATCGTATTTTGTAGTGTATCTCCACAGTCATTATAATAGGAGATGAGGTCGTACACTGTTGATAATTAATTTGTGTCGTTGCGACCGCGACGGAATGTGAGGATAATATGAAAGTAGTTATTGCGATTGACTCGTTTAAGGGCAGCCTGTCTTCTTCAGAAAATGCCAACATTACGGCTTCTGCAATCCAGAATGTTATGGACGGTAAAGCAGATATTAAAATTTTTCCACTTGCTGATGGTGGTGAAGGAACAGTTGACGCCTTGACTTCTGGTCTTAATGGTAAAATAGTTAAAACGGAAGTGACTGGACCACTTGGCACAAAAATTACCAGTCGCTATGGATTGATTGAATCGTCCAAAACTGCTGTCATTGAGATGGCAGATGCCGCCGGTTTAAACTTAGTACCGGTTCATTTACGTAATCCACTGAATACAACGACATATGGACTTGGCGAGCTGATTTTAGAAGCGGCCAATACAGGCTGCCGTAATTTTATTATTGGTATTGGCGGCAGCTCTACAAATGATTGTGGTATAGGTATGCTTGCTGCACTAGGTGTGAAATTTAATGATAAAGACGGTAATCCTGTGCCCATAAGCGGTGCAGGTCTTAAAGATATACAAACGATTGATAATTCAACACTAATACCGATTATAAGAGAATGTAAATTCCGAATTGCCTGCGACGTTAAAAATCCACTCTATGGCAGCAACGGCTGTTCTGCGATATATGGTCCACAGAAAGGTGCGACGCCAGAAATTGTTGATCTTATGGATACGTGGATTCATTCTTTTGCAGACAAAATAAAAAAGCAGCTTGGTCTTAGTGGTGCAGAAGTTGAAGGAGCCGGAGCTGCCGGTGGTTTAGGTTATGCGTTTAAGACTTTTTTAAATGCCTCACTTGAACCTGGTATTGATTTAATTTTAGATGCAATTAATATAAAATCAGAATTAATTTCGGCGGATATTGTAATTACTGGTGAAGGCTGCCTTGACTCACAAACTGTTATGGGCAAAGCGCCAATTGGCGTGGCTCGTTTTGCAAAGAAGTGTAATCCTGCCGTTAAAGTAATTGCCGTCTGCGGTGGCGCAGCTAAAGATGCGGCGGCTGTTAATGAACACGGTATTGATGCATATTTTCCGATTATTCATATGCCAATGAGTGTTTCGGAAGCTATGGATTATGAAGTTGCTAAAACTAATTTATATCAAACTGTTACTCAGATTTTTAGATTGATTTCGATTATTTAACTTTGTTTAGTGAACAATTAGAAATTCCAAATTAAAATAATTCCTCATTCATAATTCACAATTCCTAATTATTAATGCAAAAGCTGCGTATATCGTCAAGTCGACGGTAGAGATTTTCACCTGGACATTTTGTATCGTTGAGATCGCGATGTCCGACAATTGTACCTTCTTTATATGGATCGAGGTCATATTTACGGCACAACCAAGCCGTCAGTTCTTTAACTGAACGCATCTGTGCTTTAGTTGGCTTGCCAATTTCAAAATTGCCGGCAAGGCATATTCCAACTGAATTTAAATTATGATGAAGAGCGTGGGCACCAACCATATCCGGCAGACGCCCGCGCTCAATCATTCCGTCTTTACGAATCAGATAATGATAACCAATACCTGCCCATTTATTTTTCTTCTGATGCAATTCGTGTATATCAGTTGCAGTCGTGTCAACGTCCGAGTGTTCATCTCCAGGATATACAGTGTGATGAATCACTATAAATTCTGTCGAGAGACGCTTTTCATATTCAGTAAACTGTAAAAGCCGCTTGTAAATTACTGGTTCAGCCGTTTCCAATACGCTTGCTTTTGCTATGGATTCATCAAAAGGATTGATATACATTCCCAAAGTCGCTGCAGCCGCATATTTCAAAAAATCGCGCCTGTTCATACGATAGCCATCTCTACACGTGCTATTAAATCTTCTGGCACAAACGGTTTCTTCACATATCCAACTGCGCCCATTTGTCCAGCCTTGAGAACAGTATTTTTATCTGACGCTGCCGTCAAAAAAATAACTGGAATTAATTTCCAATAGTCGTGTTTTTGAATTAATTCCATTACTTTTATACCGTCCATACCAGGCATCTGAATATCTAAAAGAATCAAATCAATTTTTTCACCACTTTGCAGCGTCCTAAGACATTGCAAACCAGAATTTGCTTTAATTATATTGAATCTCGCGTCTTGAATCAAAACAAATTCCGCCATTTTTAACATCATATCGTCATCATCAACGATTAATATGTTTAACTTATCTGTATCAGCCATTCATCTCACCTTTACACATTTATATGTATTAACATAATCACGACTATTAATTATATCCGCCAAATCGTCAATTGTCAATTAATCTATTTCGATAAGTTCATAATCTGGATTGCCCATATTAAGTTCGTGCATTGCTGTGAGTTGACGCAGACCTTGACGAGATTCAATACGTTCAACTAAATCTTTATTATTCGGCGAATTATAAACCATATCAATGCAGGCTTTATCAACGGCCAAAATATCAGTCGACGCGGCAATACCTATATCTGGAATCGTTGGCTCTGCTGCCGAAGTTCCAGCACAGTCACAATCAACCGACATACGACGCATCACGTTGATAAATACAATATTCTTTCCAAAATGATCACAGATTGCCTTGCCGCTGTCCGCCATAAGTTCCATAAGGAGTTCACCGGTTACCCAGCTGCCATAATCAGTCAGACCGTGCACCTGCCGTTTACCAACTTTACCGGACGCGCAGCCAATCGCTATATTTTTTAATGAACCACCGAAGCCGCCCATTGCGTGCCCTTTAAAATGAGTAAGCACAATCAATGAATCATAGTTTGTAAGATGTGCACCCATTGCCACTTCTTTGAGGTGCAGACCGCCATTGACCGGAAAATTTACATCGCCTTCTGAGTCAATTATGTCAACATCACAAAATGTCCAGCCGTTGGTTTTTAGTGTTTCTAAATGTCTGGCTGTTGTAGATCGTGCGCCGCCGTAAGCGACGTTTGCTTCAATAATGGTACTGTTTGATACTTGAGCTTGGAATTTTTGAACCATATCACGCGGCAAAATGTTCGGTCCGTGTGGCTCGCCTGTATGTAATTTAATTGCAGTCTTTCCAGTTATATTGCCGTTAATCTTCTCGTAAATTTTGATTAGATTATCGGCATTAATATTTTTCGTAAAGTATACTTTCGATTTATCAGTAGATGGGCTGCGGCTTAATGAATTATTGACAGCACTCATATTGCTGGAATTATCTGCAGCGGCTGACGATTTATTTGCTGTCTCTGTCAATTCACCAACGCCAAATTTTACTGCAGCTGCACCTGCAATAGCTGCGCCCGCTATTTTCAAAAATTTTCTGCGCGGAATATTCATAATCAATTCACCTTCCATAACAGTTAATGATATGACACAATTAGTTTAGCAATTAATATAATTTGTGTCAACAGCATTGAATAACAAAATTAATTGTGTTATAATTACTTTTAAATTCGTGGCTTTTTAATTTGAGTATAAAATATTAAATCTTTGTACAGTATAAAGTAAATTTGTACTTGACAAATATTATATTTGAGTTCAAAATTATATTATCTATCCTGAAAATCGCAAGAGAACCTCCACATCTAAGCGTAGGTGTGGGATGAATCGCGCCATAAAAATATAATTTCCCCTCCTATTACTTGACTTCCTACTAATATTGCGTTATCATAAATCGCGAAATGAGGATAGAATATAATGGAACAAGCTAGAGTTATTAATAGAGTTATTAAATTTCAGATTTATCCTAATGAAGAACAAGCACAATCATTAAGCGATAACATGTTAGAGTATTGCCGTGTTTGTAACTTTGTTTCTCAGTGGGTTTTCGACAATGATTTTGTATTTAGCCATAAGAGGATTAACGATGCCTTATATTATAAACTCGTGCATAAGTTCAACCAGTGGTTTATCCATATCTCTGCTACTCGTGAAATTGCCGATTATGTCAAAGAAAATACTCAAATGTTAGTAGGCATAGATCGTGGCTTGAGATTTATAACTGTAATTTATGACTGTAATTTATGACGGTACTAATACTTTTTTCTGTCGTGGTGCAGAGGTTATCGAGAAAAGGCATCATTTTTCTAAAGTACGACAGCAACTTCAGTCAAAGAATACTAAAAGCTCGCGGAGACGTTTACGCAAAATAGAAAGCCGAGAGAACCGTTACATGACAGACTTT
>JAFUTM010000134.1 GCA_017484235.1 Selenomonadaceae bacterium | reverse complement strand
ACGTGCAATGGCACGGGCGGCGTTGCTATATTGAATGTAATCCATAAATATAATTCCGGCGTATATTGTAGCCAAACAAATCATAAAGAACATCGGCGCAATGATTGCAAATTCAACTGCAGACTGCCCTTTTTGTTTCATTTATTATACCACAACTTTCCAAAATATTACATCTTTCTAAACAAAGAGCCTCCATTTTATTGGAAGCTCAATGTTTTTGTCAAAATATATTATCTCTACTGATTGGTATTAGTTTTATTAACTTGCTGGGTTAGCCTTATTAATTTGTTTAGTCGTATTTTCAAAAGCATTATTAACAGCACCCTTAAGTGTTGAAGTATCATTAACTGTTTCTCCATCTACTGTTTTAGTTCCGTCGGAAAGGAATACTGATGCTGCAATAAGTGCGATACCAGCAAGAATAATAGCATACTCAACCATACCCTGACCTTTTTCGTTGAGTTTGTTTTTGATTTTGTCGGTAATCGAATAAATAAATTTGAACATAATAACACTTCCTTTCATTAGTGTATTATTACTTATATCTTAACAGTTCGACTTGTGAGCCAAACCGATTAAGAGTCGATATCGACAATACGCTGAATAACTATAAATCCAATGATCATCATTACAAATGAAGCTGCCAAAGCTATTTTACCGGTAGGTTCTTCAACCAAAATCATCATCTGTTTAGGATTCATCATATACATAATTGCTGCATTTGCAAACGGCAATGCCATCAACACCAACGCTGAAAATCTGCCCTGCGCCGTCAACGCCATTATCTCGCGCTTCATTCTGATTCGTTCCATTATTGTGTCGCTGATTGAATCTAAAATCTGTGCCAGATTGCCGCCAACTTCGCGTTGAATGAGCACCGCCGTCACCACTAAATCAAAATCGGCACTGTCGACGCGCTTGTTCATCTGCTCCAGCGCATTTTCAAGAGTTATGCCCATCGCCAAGTCAGTAGTAATGTGAGCAAACTCATCACTTATCGGCGGCTCCATTTCTTTAGCAATGACGTCCATCGCCTGTTGAAAACTGTATCCGGCACGCAGCGCATTGGAAACTGTCGTCAGGCAGTCGCCAAGCTGCTCTGTAAATGCATTGCGGCGACGCCTTATTAAAAACAAGATTCCTATCCATAACGCCACCGGCACGAGTAAGCCGAAGGCTATTGCAAAAATATGATTCAATGTCAACATATAAGCGATTGCACCTACAAACAGCGCACCGACTACTGCACACACGATGAACTCTGCACCAAACAACGGCACGCCCGCCTGCTTGAGCTTTAAGTCCAGCCGTTGAGCAATCTGCCAGTTTAACATTGGCTTCGCCGTTCGTTTGATGAATCTGTACAGCATTACGAGTAAATCTTCGGTTTCGGATTCTTTCTTTGTGTCAACAACGTGATGCCGGCGGAGCCTGTGGAAAATGTCCATTCCTCTTTTGCGTCTTACGTAAGTCAAGAAGAATAACACCATAAAGAAGGTCAACAACGCCATCACTGCTGATATAAGAAGAATCAACGTCATCACCGCTTTCCGCTTATGACATCATCAGCTATGCGAGACATATTCTGCATAAGCAGAGAGTCCATCGGCAGACCTTTTGAAAGACGGCCGCTGTTTGCAATGGAGATCATCTTATACTCGTTTGGCAAAATATCAGATACAGGATAACCAAGCTGTTGTTCAATTTTCAATTTTTCTTCTTCAGTGCAAGGATTGACACGTGTAAAGACTGTATGAATCTTTCTTTCACGAGTTTCCTGCTCTTTAAAGACGCCCAGTGCACGCTTTACGTGCTGAATCTCAAAACCATTGTTGATCATCGCCATTACGACTACCGTGTCAGAGAGTTTGCACATTCCGATTGACACCGGATTGAAACCGGCAGGCAGGTCAATCAACACATACCGACACAGATTGCAGGACATACGCACGACCTCAGTGAGACTTGGAGTGTCGACCAGTTCTGCGTATTCCGGCCGGTCTGGACTGCTGAGCAGATATACATTTTCTTTAATTTGATGAAAATAAGATTTCAAATTCAGCGGCGTCAACAGTTTTACATCTTGGACGGCATCAACGACAGTACTTTTCGGCTCTATGTCAAAGAAGATTGGCAAGTCGCCGAACTGTAAATCTGCGTCAATGAGTGCCACACGTTCGCCGCTTTTTTTAGCTATCGCAAGTGCCAGCACGGCAGCCATTGTTGTACGACCGGCACGACCTTTCGGACTGAAAAACGAAATTATGCGAGATAATCCGCTTTTGCCGCGCAGCTTATAGAGCCGTATTGCTTCTATTATATCTTTGGTTTTGAACGGCTTCAAAATACAGCCCAGCCCGCCACCTTTAACAACTCTCATTGCCGCATCTGCGTTCCATTGAGACACCAGACCTAAAATATTTGAATCAGGAAAAATATCGACAAAAGCCGGTATCATATCCAGAGTTTCAGCATTTTCAACATCTATCAAAAATAGATTAGGTCGGAACATTCCGCTTTGTCCAAGTGCAGCATTAGCATCTTTGTATGTTGCAGCAAGCTCAAATTCTGAAGACTGTCTTAAAACAGCCGTCATATTATTTAACATTGCCTGATTACTTTCAATTAGAATGACCTGATAAGCCAAATTATGCACCTGCCCTAACTAAAATTAACTGAGTCAACTAAAAAATCAATCAAAAAATCCATTGAAATATTTTGCAAAGAATCCAGGTTCTGTTTTATCTGCTTCAGGAATTACTTGCCGATTGGTATACTTGCCGGTGAGCTGTGAAAAACTTGCCGTCAAACGCGAATCCGGCGCGGCAAACATCAGAGGCCGACCTTCGTTAATAGATTTGCTGACTGCTGGGTAATCATTCGGCAGCCTATGATAGAACGGTTCGCCTAACAATCTTTCAACGTCGCTGCCGTCTATTAATTTCTGAGAGTCAGCACGATTTTCAACCAATCGGATTTTGCTTTCTTCATATTCAAACCTAATGAGCGTATCATAACAGATTTTAAAATTCTTCAAAGCCGGAAGAAAATCTATAACGCCCAAAAAATTAATGACCGTGCTTATGTCCAGCATTGCAAGATTTAATGAACTAAACACGGAACTGAGGTCCAACACGACGAAATCAAAATACGTGAGCTGCTTCACTATACTTTCAATGGTCGGAACATCTATCTGGTAAGCGTCATATACATATAAAGGCGGCGGCATTATTGAAAAGTTTAAGTAACCATAATGATAATCAATGAGAAAATCCTTAACGTGAAAATCATCAGGATTCGTCAGCATAGACCTTTGAGCTTTAGCGATCGTATACTCTGAAGAGAGTTTTAAATAATTCAAAACATCGCCAAATTGAAGATCAAGATCAACGAGACAAACGCCATAACCTTCTTTTGCCAATCCGGCTGCTAAATTTATTGCTGTGACTGTTTTACCAATACCTGGAGTTGTACTAAAAACACTAATTATTATACTACTTCTTTCATTTGCCATAATAACACCTTCCAAAAGACAATCAGGCAATATTACATCATAAAATGAATCAAATTAAATTATCTGTTTACGTTGACGTTATTCATATCATCGTGTTCCTGCTGACCGTTTTGATAAAAGTCGCGCATAGAATCTGACATTCTTGCCTGCGAAGTTTCAGGTTCTTCGACAATGTAAGGCGTCACAAGAATGATAAGTTCCTGTTTATCTTTAGATTTTGATGTGTATTTGAAAAATTCGCCGATAATTGGAATGTCGCCAAGAAAAGGGAATTTATTAACTGTTTTCTGTTCAGAGGAATCCATTAATCCACCTATAACCATTGTTGAGCCGGACCGAATCGTAATCACTGAGTCCGCGCGTCTGCGATTCAAAATTGGCTGACCGTCCACACTTTCACCGCTCATACTGCTGACTTCCGCGTGAATGGAAGCCGTGATTCGATTTTCCGCGTCCACAACAGGCTTTAGCTGAAGAATGATACCATAATCTTTAAATACTGTGCTCCAGCCTTCACTGCTGCGAGTAGTGTATGGAATTTCGCCGCCGACTTGAATAATTGCTTCTTCGCCACTCATCGTCGTGATACTTGGACGTGACAAAATTTTTGCCCTATTTTGAGTGACTAATGCCTGGATTGACAGATTAATATCAGCGTGCCGGTCAGATGCCCACCTCAGAGGATTATTGCGAAAACTCCTGCCCGAATTATCATTATAAGACTCACCGGTAAAGAATACGCCTGGTGCACTTGACGGATCATTGCCGTATTGTATACCAATATTTTTGCGATCTTGTGGACGAATTGCAATTACCTGTGCTTCCAAACGAATTTGCGTCGGCTGAACCATATGTAAAAGGTCAATAACTTCGCCGGAACTTTCAACTCTGGTGCCACCGACCTCATTGTTGGAATTGCTGTCAATATCAGAATTTCTTGTTTCTATTTTCATATCAATACCGCTGCCGACACTAAGGCTGCTGTTGCTGCCTTTGCCAACGAAGAGCCGCGCCGTCTGCACCGCGTAATTGCGTTCATACTGATTTTTTACAGTTCCAGTTAAAAGTACGCGGGTGCCAACCTTTCTGACGTGGACATTTGGCAAGCCGATAGCCTGTTCAATCAGCATAGCTTCTCCAACATCTTCCGGCGACACATTGATTAGATATTCAAATCTTTGCCCGTCGGCAGTCCACACAAACAGCGAAGTTGAACCAGCATTTTTAGCTACAATCAAAAACTCTCTTTCCGACGAAGGAAGCTGTACTACAGTTGCAACATCAGGACTGCCAATCGCAATTCTGATTATATCAATATCCATTTCTCTATGTTTAGATGTCTTAATATTCATATTTATAACTTCAGGTTCTGCGGCGTAAGCCGAATTAATCGACAGGCAGAAAGAACTGAGTGCAATTAAACTTACTGTTTGATAAGCGTTCATAATAAATCCTATTGCGCACTTTGTGCATTTTGTACATTTTGCGTATTTTCATCTTCCGGCGTCTGTACAATCTGGTCGCCTTGAATAATTTCTATTTTTCTAGGTTTAGGTGGAGTGTTGTCTTCAAAGGGTACTATTGGTGATTCGTCGGCCTGTGGAACGACGGGCGCCGGTGGTGGTTCAACGACAGCAGGTGGCGTTTCAACAACTTCCGGTTTGTTTTCTTGCGGTGGAGTAACTGGAGTTGCATTTACTGAAGAGGCGGAATAAGCAATGTTGTCGATATACATATCGTGTGGCTTAAATGGTCTCAGCATTAAATATATTTCACCAAGCTTGGACGCTGAGATTAATTTAAGAGCTTCTTCCGGTCTTAATGCAAATGTTGCGATTGATGGATTGCTTATTGCCACTGTGTTTGAGTTACCGTTCTCGTCAATTGCTGCCATATTGCCGCGCATATTTTGATCGATACCTAAGAGTAAGATATTTTGCAGTAAAACGTTAGTAACGGCACGCTGAGCATTTTTTTCGACTAATAATAAATCCACATAATCGCCAGGTTTAGCAAAACCAGCCACACCGGTAATGTTATTTACACTAATAGAAATGGCACGACAGTCCGAAGGAATAGTACCCACGAAACCCGCCTGCGCCAAATCAGTGTAAATCTTCTGTTCAGTAATGAGGTCACCTGCAAAAATAGTGGTTCGCGAAAAAGTATTCACCACGTCAGCTACTTTCTTTACGGTTCCTTCTGGAACCAACTCAGCTGATACTTTTTTTAACTGAACCATATTTTCTTTTATGACTGTTTGCGGCGCTATATTTGATTTTGCAACGACGACATCTACCATTTCAACTTCTTTTGCAACAGTCTCGACTACTGGTTTTGCCTCTTCATTTTGACGCATCCATAGAGATAATGAAAAATAAATAACTGCAAACATAATAATTGCTGCTGCGCCCGATAACATCAAAAGTTGTCGAGGTCTTAAATTATTCAAAATATCTAATAATTTGGAAAACATCAAAATCATCTTCTGTTTATGTATTGTATACCCTGCTTAGTAAGTGCATTATATTACTTTTATTTATTGCTGTCAAGTGGTCACAAACGCGATTCTGACGCCATTCTCCGCAAGAGGGGGGGGGGGGCATGCCTTGTCCGGCGGCCTTCTGTAAATCGTTCGATGCAATGAATTGTTTAAGATAAATTTATATTTGGTTTAAGTTTAATTAATGAATTGTTAATGGGTATATCATCAACTAATCTGTTTCTTTTTATCAATTAAGTTCGATCTGTCAATTGTAAAGAACATATCTTTTGTAACTTCTTCATTTAGATAAGTATAAAATTTTCTCTCAAGTGCTGGTATTCCAAAATAAGCATAATGTGAATCCGTGCTTAAATTAAAATCATCTGGAGATAAAATTGTTTTATCTTCGGGGTACATTTTGTTGGGATCATAATCTAAATTAGATGTATGTGGTTCTATTGGACTCGTGAATTGTACATTGCCCTTTTTATCTACATACATTGGATTCAGTCCAGATATTTCACCAATAATTTTCCAATTATTATCATCAGACTTATCATAAAGTTTCTTGGTTTGAGTAACTTTGGTTAGATACTCGACTTCGGAATCTTTTTTTATGTATTTTACATCGGTAGTATTGGTGATTTTAATATAGATTTTTGTATCATCATTTTTTTTCAGAGTGGCTGTTTTACCATTATATTTAACAGGAATATAATTTTTATCTTTGGTATTATAAAAAAATTTATTTTCAGAATCGTCAGCGTTTATTCTCCAACCATCTTTATAAAGCAGAAGATTTGTACCACTGAGATACACGTATCCGTATTCATTATGATTGTCCTTTTTATAAAGCTCATACCAATTGCTTTTACCATGATATTTATTGTAATCTGTCTCTATAGTAGCGTTATTTTTTATATAGACATAGGCCTCTTGTCCACTTTTTACGTGTATATATGTATCTATATCGTAATCATCAACATATATAAGATCGCTCTCATTAACAAACAATGAATTGCCATCACTATCAGTAACCTCAATTTTTCCACTTGGCACAGCAGAAAGAATATCATCGTCGCTGTAATCATTGGGCTTAAGTAATATTTCAGCATCATTTGCCGTTTTATATGCGACATATCCCTCACTTGTTAAATCGTCAGCGGTCTTCAATTTAACAAAATCTTTTGCAATAACAAAGCCTTCAAATTTATAGCCGTCAAACTTATCAGTTTCTTCAGTTTTTTCAGTAGCATTGCCATTGATGACAACTGAACTGTTTGGCATAAACAAGATACCGCGAAAATCCGCATTAAGATTGAGAATAACCGGTTTGGATTTTCGTATATTTGAAGTAGGGTCTAATTGTATTGGACCGTCATAAAATATAATAAGCGGGCGATACTTATAGCTGCCATCGGCATTGGTCTCTGTGTTTGGTTCATTTATATTAATTACTACTTGACGAACTGAACTGTTAACACTACGTACTGTATAAATTGGATCACTCTCAATACGGACATATAGCGGATCAGTTGGCAGTAATTCTTTGCCGCTGCTATCTTTAACTATATTGCCACTAGTATCTTTGCCGCTGCGAACTTTATAAGGCTTGTCAAAATTAATTTCAGCGATTATTCTAAGATCGTAACCTGCACCGTCTTGCCAGGACTGACCGGGGCTTGTACTATTTTGATAGGCATATTTTACTTTTTTTATTAAGTCGTCATTAAGACCTATATCCCAGTCAGAAGTAAAATTATAATTAAGGTCTGCTCTAAAATCAATAAAAATATCATCTATTTTGTATTTATTATTTTTTATTTCAGTTTGATTAGCTCTAACGCTCCAGTCGCCTGTGGTATTCATAGTGTTAGCATCGCCACTGTCAGCACCTTTGATACCGTTTAAATTTATGATTTCTGTTCTGTATGTGTCACCGCTTGAGTAATTAACCATTCTGCCAACTGCTCTGACCGTTCTTAAATTTGCAATGCTTTGACCGACATATTCCCAGTCTGGAATAACCTTAGCTTCTTTTAATTTTCTAAGGTCTCCAGGTAATCCATTACTATTAAAGCCTTTAGTGATTTTGACTATTGCCGTAGCTTTAATGTCCATAGCGCCAAATTGTTCCATTAGTGTGAATAAGTGGTTGACCGTTTCCGTAAGCTCCACTTTATAATATGTAACATTATCATCAGTATCGCCAGCGGCTTCTTCTTCAGCATCTACGCTGACACCGGCAATCAGATAATGTTTAAAAGTTACGTTATTCGCCGTCCACGAATCTTGACTATTAGTATCACTGCCGGATAAATTGTTATTGGCATATTTTCTTGAGTCACCAGGTTCATTATCATTCACTTCAGTCCAGCCGGTTAAATCTTCATTTACCAAATTAACGAAATAGCCTGAGGATTCGTCTTTTGCAATCTGATGTGCTCCGGCTAAGGCCGCTGAGTCTGCTGCGTTTTGCAGACGTGACAGATTTAAATACCACCAGCCGAAATCGAATGCCAAGCCGACAAATATAAAGATTGTCGGTAACAGAATCGCTTATAAAATTAATGCCTGTCCTCGTTGTGGGAGATT
>JAFUTM010000133.1 GCA_017484235.1 Selenomonadaceae bacterium | reverse complement strand
TGACCGGCCAAAAGCTAGCAAAAGCCGCCCCTCACTGCCTCGCGTCACGCTCGCCGCGTTCGGGTAAGCGCCTCACATCGTGTTCGGCGATTTTCCCTAGTTGAAGGATTGCGTCTGGCTCGCGATTTTCTAAATCATTACGAAATACGAATTACGCATTATTAATTAATTTGAGGTGATTTTTATGGATACTAAAATTAAACGGGCAATAATAAGTGTAAGTAAAAAATTTGGCGTTGTGGATTTCGCTAAAAAGTTAGTCAAGTCTGGCATTGAGATTATAAGCACCGGCGGTACTATGCGTGCGCTTAAAGCTGCCGGCGTTCCAGTTACTTATGTCAGCGACGTAACCGGCTTTCCAGAAATTATGGACGGTCGAGTTAAGACGCTCAATCCAGCAATTCACGGCGGTATTTTAGCAGTCCGTGATAATGCCGAACATATTAAACAGATGCAGGACAACAATATTAATTTGATTGACCTAGTAGTTGTCAACCTCTATCCATTCAAAGAAACGATTGCGAAGCCGAATGTTACGCTTGCTGAGGCGATTGAAAATATCGACATCGGCGGTCCGGCTATGATTCGTGCGGCGGCAAAGAATTTTAAATATGTAACGGTTGTGACTGATCCAGACAGATATGATGAAGTTGCTGAGATGATTGCCAAGAACGGTGAGGTTAGTTACGACTTTAGATTTAAGCTGGCGCAGGAAGCCTTCGCTCATACTGCTGATTATGATGCCGCAATTACTAAATATTTAAGCGAACAATGTAAGTGATAAATTATGATGAGAGATATATTTTTTGTATTGTTGATGATATCTTTGCTCTGTATTATTGTCAGTGTCGGCGCGATAATTTTTGCGAACATTACGAAGAAGCCAAATAAAAAATTCATTCGTGCAGCTCTTGAGAGTGTGGTTTTATTTGTAATCGCAAGTGCCGGTCTGATACTGACAAAGTGAGTGATAATATGTCGAGTCAGTTGACTATTTTGGTTGAAAATACTAAACCGGAGCAGTCTAAGTTGGATATTGAGCACGGTTTATCAATTTACGTTCAAACTTCGCACTCAGAATTTATATTTGACTGTGGTCATACTGGACTTGCTTGGTCAAACGCCAATAAGTTGAATGTAGATTTATCAAAAGTTAAATCCGTAATTCTAAGCCATTCGCATTATGATCACGCCGGCGGTTTTCCTGCGTTATTACAATCTGTGACGCCGAAAACTTTATATACTGGAAACAATTTTTGGACTGAAAAATATTCTCACGACCTGAGCAATACCAATTATAAGTATCGTGGCTGCGGTTTTACACGAAATAATCTGGACGAGTGGAACGTCAAACAAAAAATTTGTCACGATTCTATTTTAATTGATGATGAAGCGTGGCTTGTCGGAAATTTTATTAAAAAGTATCCTTTTGAGACGATTCCTCAAAAATTCGTATGTGGCGTTGATAAGCAGCAGGATAATTTTGTCGATGAAATTTGTCTCGTAATGCGTGAAAGTTACGGTGTCGCAGTGATTACCGGCTGCGCTCATAACGGTATTTTGAATATCGTTGCAACTGTTAAACGACGATTAAATTATCCGGTTCATAGCGTGATTGGCGGCATACATCTTAAGGGTGCAGATAATAATCGCATTGACAGCACGCTGACTGAGCTTAAAAATTTGGGCGTGCAGCGTCTTTTGTTATGCCATTGTTCTGGCGACGAAGTTTTTAAACGTCTACAATCATATGATATATTTAACGCTAAAATATCAACTGGCAATGTTATCGACATATAATAACAAAATTTATTTGATAAGGTATGTGATAAATGTGAAGTCTAAAATAAAATTAGCTGCAATGGCAATATTAATGTCTTCGTTTATCGGCTCGACAGCCGACGCCTCTGTAGATAGAGGTGCCAAAGAATACGACGGACATTATTATAAAGTATATGACAAATCAATGACTTGGGACAGAGCTCAAGAATATTGCGAAAAAATGGGTGGACATTTGGTAACAATCAATTCCAGCGGAGAACAGGACTTCGTTTCGCGTTTAATCTCTAGTAAAGGAAATAAAAACTGTTACTGGATTGGCGGTGTAAGAAGTAGCAGCAGACATTGGAAATGGGTAACAGGCGAGAATTTTTCTTATACTAATTGGGCGAAAGGTCAGCCAGATAATTTTACAGGTGAAGAAGATTCTTTGATGATGTATCGCCGCAAAAATCCTTCATCGTCCAGCCACTTGGGTCAATGGAATGATATCCGTTATGATGGAGATTGTAATGGCGAAGATTTTTTTGGCAAAAGTAATTTTGGTTTTGTCTGTGAATGGGATTCTGACGGCAGCAGAAGTGAACGTCGTAGTCGTTGGAGAGATTAATATATTTATCGAAGGAACGCTATAAAAAATGATAATTAAATCTGCCATAATCGGCGGATTTTTTATTTGCACTATAATTTACAGAAAATTTGTGCAAAAATGCTTGACAAACCGTTTTTTTTTTTTATAATGGATTATCAAAATTTTCATAGGTATAGTTTATGTTTTTTAGCGTTTGGAGGTGTCAGCTTGTGAAAATTAAATTTTTCAAAGTATTTTTAGTGATGACTCTGATTATCGCGGTGTCAACAGCAAGTGTTACATTTGCGGCAAAAAGACTCACTATAATCAATAATTCTGGAAGTCACATTACTTCCATTTGGTATCGTCCGGGAGGCACAAAAAGTTGGTCTAATAATGCAGGTTCTCTTCAAAATGGTATCACTAAAACTATCGATTGGGTTAATAATCCAGTGCGTGATTTCAAGATAGTTTTTTCAAATGGTCAGACATTGGTTCGCAATAATATTAATTTGAATAAATTCTACAGAATGGATATTCGACCGACGGGAATTCTCTGGAATTAAAATTTTAATCAAAATTTGCGAGAAATCCTGACGGTCTGAATCGCGCTTGACAAGTAACATTTGTTTTGGTAAACTTGTCGTGTTGCAAAAAATGTCGCTTCGTTCGGCACGGCAACTTATTAGTACCGCTGGGAGAGCGGGATTTTTTGTTAGAAAAAGCTTACAGCCTTCGTTGTACCGAGTTGTAAAAGAAAGCTGAGAGGTACGACCTACTAAAGACACGCCTGTGGAGACTATTTAAAACGCAATCTCGGCGCAAAGGTCGATGAAGCAGGAAGCTCCGTCCTCTATAGGTCGAGAGTACTTCACTGTATAACGCAGCGATAACAAGTTGCGTTTTTTTGTTGACACTTTTTGGATTATTTAATAAAATCTAAATAAAAATAATATTATACGAGGTGGGCGAATTGAATATTTTAATTATTGGCAGCGGTGGACGCGAACACACGC
>JAFUTM010000132.1 GCA_017484235.1 Selenomonadaceae bacterium | reverse complement strand
GGCAGCTTTGATAGGTCTGAATTAAGTGTCGACAACTTCTGCGCCTTCATCTGGTAATTCTGAAGTCGTCGCTTAACGCATAATATAACAAAAGATTTTCCAATTGTCAAGTTTTTTTCATTAAAAATTTTAGTCTAATCGTCCGACTCAACAGATTTAGCCATTCGAACGGCCACACGAGTTATACGCACACCGTCAACTTCTTCAACTGAAAAGATGTTGCCGCCATAAGATTTTTGCTGCCCGACCTGTGGTTCGCCGCCCAACTTATCATAGAGCCAGCCACCAATGGTATCGACATCTTCATCATCAATTTTAATGCCGAGTGCATCGTCCAATTCTTCCAGCAAACATTTTGCGTCTATCGAGTAAACCAACTCAGATTTCTTTTCAATAAGCGGGCGCTCCTCATCAAACTCATCTTGAATATCGCCGACGATTTCCTCAATGATGTCTTCAATCGTGACCATTCCAGCCGTGCCACCGTATTCGTCGACAACGATTGCCAGCTGCGAACGACTCTTCTGCATAGTTTTAAGCAGGTCACTGACGTCCATACTTTCCGGCACAACAAAGACTTTTCGAGCAAGTGTTCTGAGACTGATTTTGTCGCCGCTGACGATTCGATTCATCAAATCTTTCACGTGCAGAAAGCCAATGATATGATCCTTATCTTCAACGCAAATAGGATACCTGGTCATCTGTTCATCAAGAATAGTCTGCATATTTTCTTCGTATGATTTATTAGTGTAAAGGCAGACCATATCCGTTCGCGGCACCATAATTTCACGTACGGACAGTTCGGTAAAATCAAACACGTTGTCGACAAAATCAACTTCCGTATCGTCGACTAAGCCCTGTTTATGACTTTCTTCCATAAGCAGTCGAATTTCTTCTGGATTATGAGCCACCTCACCTTCACCGGAATGAGTCAATCCGAGTGAGCGCGACACTAAATTAGCGGTGGTATTTAACAGCCATACAAATGGATACATTACTTTCCAGAATACAAGCATCGGCAGAGCAATCGTCAATAAAATTTTTTCGGTATTTGCAATTGCCATTGATTTAGGTGTCAATTCGCCTAAAATTATGTGCATAGACGTTATCAAGGTAAATGCGGTCGCAAGTGCTACTGTGTGCCCTGCCGTGTCGGTTAAGCCGGCAGCGCGAGTTATCGGCAGAATTAATGTGGCAACATAAGGTTCACCAACCCAGCCGAGTCCGAGTGACGCCAAAGTTATGCCCAGCCGCGTAACGGATAAGGATTCGTCCAACTCGTCGGTCAATCGTTTGGCATATTTAGCTTGCCGGCTGCCTTCTTGAATTAGAGTTTCAAGCCTCGACGGTCTTATCTTTACACAACAAAATTCAGCCGCAACAAAGAAGCCGTTCATTGCGACTAAAAACAGTATCATTATAATTTCCATTGTTTTCGACAATGCCTCCATTATAAGAATCTACAACACGAAATGGATTATTCACAAATAGTATAACATTAAATTCTTAATGAGATATTTTAACATTGTCGGTAATCCATTGTCAATTAATATCCAAAAGTTGTCTGCGCCTTATTCATATTTTGACGAATTTCAACGCCAAACGGGCAGCGCGTCTCACATACTCCGCATTGTATACATTCACCTGCGTGATGTTCAAGTGACTTATAGTGTTCGCGGACAGTTTCCGGCACGCCGTTCTGTGCAATGGTGAGATTCAAAAACTTAGTGACGGTGGCAATATCAATCTTTTTAGGACACGGCGCACAGTGACTACAATACATACAGTGTCCAGTCCAGTTAATTCTTGGGAACGATGCAAATGCAAGCGCGTAATCTTTTTCTTCATCAGTTGCATTTTCATAAGCAATGGATTTTTTAAACTGTTCAACGGAGTGAGCACCAGCCAAAACAACTGCGACTGCTGGACGACTCAGCGCGTAATGGATACATTGATTAGCGGTCAACGCCACGCCAGCCGGTGACAATTTAGCATCAAGTAAATCACCGCCGCCGAAGCACTTCATTACAGTGATGCCGACTCCGAGCCGCTGACAGGTCTCATATAGACGCTGACGGTCTGGGTCCATATTTGTGAGTTGATTTTCATAATTTTGAGGTGCCCAGAGTTGCTCAACATCTTCACTCGCAGGCTGTAAATCGTAGCACGGATTAATGCTGAACATTAATACCTCGATTGCACCGGATTCGACTGCCTCAAGTGCAACGACCGGATTGTGACTGCTCAAACCGATGTGTTTAATGCGTCCTTCGGCTTTCAACTGACGCGCAAAATCCAGCGTACCGCCCTTAACAATATTATTCCAATCTTTGAGGTCATCACAATAGTGAATCGTGCCAACTTCAATATAATCCGTCTGCAAAAGTTTCATCATTTCTTCAAAGCCGGCTTTAACTTCATCAATTTTACGAGTGCGTTTGTATTGACCGTTTTGCCAGATCGAGCCGATATGCGACTGAACAATAAATTTGTCACGCCGCCCGCGCATCGCCTCACCGACAGCCGCGCGTGTCTGAGGATTAGAGGCATACAGGTCAAAATAGTTCACGCCTTCAGCTTCGGCAACATCAAATAGTTTTTTAGCCATCGCGTAATTCTCTTCGCTAAAGCCCTCACAGCCCATACCAATTTCACTGACTTTAAGTCCAGTGTTTCCAAGTTCTCTGTATTTCATATAAAGCTCTCCTATTCCGTCGCGGCCGCAGCGACATAAATTAGTATAAATATTCTTAATGCGGCCAGATTAAGTAAAATACTAATGACTATTTGTTACAATTTCCGATTTCTTTGAATAATGCGTAATATTTGTAAAATCCGCGAACGTGATGTGAGCGCAACCCGAACGCGAGACCGCCGGATGCGGTCTCAGTGAGACGGGTTTTTGTACCTTTGGTTGGCCAGGCCTCTCAGCTTCGGCTAACGATACAGCTAGAGGAAGCCGCAGTAGCTTCGGCCAACAAAAGAATTTGCCCGCTCAAAAAGAAGTCTCCATATAAAGAACTATTACGAATTAGATTAAGAAGCGGAGGATTTTTCACGCACTTTGGTTAAATTTTATGCTTAATCAAAATACGCGGATAAGTATTTTTAGGTATTCCATTTTTTATGATAACTGGTCCGGCATTTAAATCACTGTAATTAGTGTACTCTTCTTTCGTATATATTTTAGTTCTTAAAGCAGGATCGCCGGCACCTCGTTTTGCCATACCAATAATCTCAAACTGCTCAGGACAGTATTTATCTAAAAAAGTAATAGGTACACCCATAACGCCCTTATAGTCGTCCGGTATACACTCAGTAAACGGCACGTCGATTGCATCGTAATTATCATAGTGTTGATAGCCCAGCTCACGCACCTGTTTGCGTTTACTGTATCGTAAATTGTCTCGCATAGTCATCAGCATCATCGGCTCGTGCCGCCGCCCGTGCTCAAGATTCGTCAGCCAAAGTCCGTTGTTCGTAGATATAATCCGTTTGCCGTCTTCGTTTATTCGCGCTTCCGTACCATACAACTCGTAATCGTCCGGCACCGCAAAACCAGAAATCCACCTGCCCATTCCGGTGCCCAGCCAAACTTTGTTGTCTTTAATCAACGGAAATACTTCTTTATACGTTATACAGTTGACGTTACCAATTATTAAAAACTTCTTGTCGGCCTCTAAAATCCAAGCTAAAAACTCACGGAACATACTAAACGGCGGATTCGTTACGATTATATCAGCTTCATCACGTAGCCGCTTTACTTCTTCACTTCGGAAGTCGCCGTCGCCGTCAAGATACTTCCACTTCAAATGAAACATATCCAGCCGAACGGACTGCGATCGATCCAGCGTAAAAATCTAGCCGTGTGATTTTTCTTTTGCCTCGTCAATGTTCGGATCGTCGTCAAAG
>JAFUTM010000131.1 GCA_017484235.1 Selenomonadaceae bacterium | reverse complement strand
TTGATAGTTTGTTGAGTAAGATTGTCGATTTTTGCGGCTTTTGAATTGCGGTTTACCGAAGTGTTTTGGATTTTTCTTGTGATTCTCAAATGCCTTATTCAGATTCATTTGGGCATATTTTGCTACTTATCAATAATAGTGGCGCGTTTTTTAGTTGGTCGAAGTCTCTCAACTTCGTTCAAGTATGCAGTACAACGAAGGCTGTTGGCATATCCAACCAAAAGTCCCACCACTTATAGAAGTAGAACTTTTCTCACGCATTTAGGTTAAATTTAATTGAATACACGAATTAAAAAAGCAGGTTCTGCCGCCTGCTTTATTTTTATATTTAAATCATTGAATATTCACGAGCATTAATATATGATTGTTGATACTTTGGCAACTTAATGATATAATATGTCAAATGTTGATTAATTGTATTTATACGGAGATTTAAATGAAGACACAAACACTGGAATATTTTGTTCACGAAGTAAGCACTTCACTGATAAGGAATCGCTGGATGACTTTTGTTTCTATTGGTACAGTAACGGTTTCGCTCTTTGTGCTCGGCGTATTTTTGCTGATAGTTTTAAATATGACGCGAATGGCCTCTGAGGTAGAATCTCAAGTTCAGATCACTGCATATCTAAATGACGCCGTGACAAAAGAAGGTCGAGTTGAAATTGAAAAAATGCTGCACGAAATGAAAAGTATTTCAAAAATAGAATATGTCACACGCGATGAAGCACTTAAACGGCTTAAAGAACGACTTGGCGATCAAAAATATATATTGGATGCACTGGGCGATACTAATCCATTGCCAAATTTCTATGAAGTCACAGTTACAAAACCTGAGCAGGTGCAGCCAACGGCAGCAGCGATTGCAGACCTATACGGTGTGGACGAGGCAAGATATGGACAGGACGTTGCCGCTAACTTATTTGAAGCAACCAGGCTGGTCAGAATGTTTGCATTTTTGCTGCTGGTTCTGCTGACGGGCGCAACGATTTTTATAATTTCAAATACAATTCGCCTTACCGTCTTTGCAAGACGCAGGGAAATTGCTATAATGAAATATGTTGGAGCAACCGACTGGTTTATCCGTATACCATTTATATTAGAAGGTATGACTTTAGGATTTATTGGCGGATTATTATCTGCTCTCGCAATTAGAAGTTTTTATGCAGCGATGACCGCCAAAATTTACGATACGCTGGCCTTTCTGCCGCTTATACCTCAATATCCATTTATAAATTATTTTACAATTGCACTTATAATATCTGGAATGGCAATCGGCATAGTTGGCAGTACCGTTTCGCTAAAACGCTTCTTACAAGTATAACAATTTTTACAAAGGAGGTAGTTATTTTTGGGATTTTCAAAATTTGAATCGGCTATAACAGGTCAAATTGCCAGTCTGTTTCAAAAGCGCGGATCAGTCGAACCTTCGGCTTTAATAAAAGCACTTGAGCGCGAAGTGGTTAAACAGGAAACAGAAACCGATGAAGGCATTTTTGTTCCAAATGATTATACAATTTTTTTATGTGAGGAAGACTGTCATAGACTCTCGGCAGCTCGCATCATTAAAGCCTTGTATGAAACAGTGGAACGCAAAATCATTCGTGAAAATTGTTTTATGAAGGGCAATTTATCAGTTAGAATTGAAAAGATGACCGACTGCAATGAAGTAATTTTAATAAAATCTAAATATATAGATGAATCGACAGTTAATGAAGATACTATTAATCTGGAAAATGATGTATTATCAAAGACGTTAGTGGAAAATACTATCGTTAAGGAAGGTGAACAGACGATTATCGCCGACAAAGATACTTTCCCTTTGTCGATGAAGACCTCGCCTGCGCGTCAAATAGAATATGAGATTGCCACACTAACTTTTGATAATGATAACAGCGATGGAAAAGTTCAATTTACATTGGGTGAAAAGACTATTTATATCGGGCGAAAAGACAGCAATGATTTGGTCTTTAACGATGAGGGAATATCCAGAGTACACGCTTATATATCTTATGATAAACACCGGCATTTTCTCAATGACGCCAACAGTTTAAATGGCACATTTATTAATAAAAAACTGATTGATAAACAAGAATTGAAGCACGGTGATAAAATTCTTATTGGAAATATTTTAATTATATACGAAGCGTTATAACGATAACCTTATCAATTTGGAGGTGCAAATTTTGTCAAAATATTATCAGGCAACGAATGTCGGGCTGGTTCGCAAACAAAACGAGGATTCTTTGACGATAATCGAGCCGGAAACATTTATAATTGCAGACGGAATGGGCGGTCAGGCGGCTGGCGAAATTGCAAGCCAAATGTTAATATCTACGGTAAGAGATGAATTGGCAACAAAAAAACTGCCGTGGAACGAAGATGTATTGCAGTCGGCAATTTTAAAGGCAAACGACAATATTTTATTAGAAGCCAAAAAGCACGTGGACTATCAAGGCATGGGTACAACGGCAACTATTTTACACGTAGGAGAACCAACTGAAAGTCAGCCGCAGATTACAAGTCAAAAGGCGTATTATGCTCACGTAGGTGACAGTCGACTATATAAGTTGGATCACGGCAGTCTTAAACAAATAACGCAAGATCATTCTTATGTCGAAGACTTACTCAGACGCGGCGAAATTACGGAAGATGAAGCACGTGTTCACCCGCTTAAGCATATTTTAACGCAGGCAGTCGGTGCATACTCTGACATTTCGGTTGACACTGGCAGTTTTAAAGTTAAGAATGGCGATATTTTTTTATTGTGTACTGACGGATTGACGAATATGGTCAATGATGAAGAAATTGCTAAAATCCTAACGTCCAGCAAAAATCCTGCCGATGATTTAATTGAGGCTGCTCTTCATCACGGCGGCAAAGATAACGTTTCCGTCATTGTCGTCGGCATCCTATAAATAATTAGGAATTTATAATTAGGAATGAGGAATATAATTAATTATCAATGCGTAATTCGTAATGCGTAATGTATAATTCAACATTCCTAATTCCTAATTCATCATTAGAAAAGAGGAATTTAATTGAAATACGATGAATCGGAATTTATGAAACACGAATTAAAACTACCAGAGCTTACTCTGCGCGGAATGTTACTCGGAGCGGTGCTGACAGTAATATTCACTGCGTCAAATGTATATCTCGGCTTAAAAGTTGGATTGACTTTTTCATCGGCAATACCGGCGGCAGTCATATCAATGGCCGTTTTAAGAATGTACCATAACTCAAACATTTTGGAAAACAATATGGTACAGACACAAGCTTCCGCAGCCGGAACATTATCAGCAATAATATTTATTATTCCTGGAATGTTGATGATCGGGTACTGGCAGGATTTTGAATTTTGGCAGACGCTGATTGTCTCGGCGTGCGGCGGCTGTCTCGGTGTGTTGTTTACCATTCCACTGCGCCGCGCAATGGTGGTCCATAGCGACCTGCCTTATCCAGAGGGTATTGCGGCGGCAGAAATATTAAAAGTTGGCAGCCAATCAAATAAATCTGTCGGCGGATTAAAAGAGATTATGAGTGGTGGCATTATATCCGCAATTGTTTCGTTTATGACAAACGGATTATATGTTTTATCGAGTGGTCTGTCTATGTGGTTTCCAGTCGGTCGAGGTATGACACAGTTTCCAATTGGATATTCAACCGCATTAGTCGGTGCAGGCTACCTTGTCGGAATTACCAGTGGAATCGCAATGCTCATCGGTATATTAATTGCGTGGGCAGGTTTCGTTCCATATTTTACAATAACAGAGCTGCCAGCACCTGATCAAACTATACAGGCGTTCGCTCAAGCCGTTTATTCTGAACGAGTGAGATTAATTGGTGCCGGAGCAATGGGCGTGGCGGCTGTATGGACGTTGATAATGTTAGCTAAACCAGTCATTGACGGCGTAAAAGAATCGTTGGCAGCGGTTCGTATGCCGGAAGGTGAGCAGTCGAAACATCGAACAGATATTGATATGTCTCTCCGTTCAGTTGGTTTAATATTTATAATTATGATTGTTGGATTATTAGCGGTTTTTTATTCTTTCATTAAACCGGTAAATTTGCCGATTGAACAGACAGTCACATTTATAATTGTCGGCGTAACGGTTGCAGTTATGATGGGCTTCTTCGTCGCAGCAGCGTGCGCTTATATGGCAGGCTTAATTGGTACGTCTTCAAGTCCAATATCCGGCATTGGCATTTTAGCAATTATCATATCTTCATTAATTATTTTTACAATTTGCACATCATTTGGTATATTTGATTTAGCAGGTGGAGAAAAATTTGCAACGGCGATAGCCATATTTACAACGAGCATTGTTTTGGCAATTGCCTGTATTTCAAACGACAATATGCAAGACTTAAAAACAGGTTACTTAGTTGGTGCAACACCTTGGCGTCAGCAGGTCGCTTTAATTCTCGGCTGTATCGTCGGTGCTTTTGTAATCGCGCCAGTACTCAATCTTTTGTACGAAGCATATGGATTTCCAGGCGCTCTGCCGCGTGAAGGAATGGATCCAGACTTGGCACTCGCCGCACCGCAAGCCTCTTTAATGACGACAATAGCTCAAGGCATATTCTCATCTCAACTCGAATGGAAATACATTTATATGGGTATAGCACTTGGTGTAGTATTGGTTTTAATCAACTTGTTATTGAGTAGATATACTAATTTTGCTTTGCCGCCACTGGCAGTTGGAATGGGCATCTATCTGCCACCGTCAGTGCAGACTCCTCTTGTCATCGGCGCAATAATGGGCTATTTTTTGGATAAGAAGTTAAATAGTAAGTTTGCTAATAAAAGTAAAGATGACATTAAAAACATTATGGAAGAAAGCAAACGGCGCGGCACTTTATTCGCCTCTGGTCTAATTGTAGGTGAAAGTATAATCGGCGTTCTGATTGCAGCGGTTATCGTTATCTCGGTGACAAATGGCGGTGATGAGATGCCGTTCAGTATCGTCAGTGATGAGTTTGCAGCTTCAGTTATACCGGAACTGCTTGGACTGATTGTATTTATCGCAACTATTTTTTATTTCTGCAAAATTGTATTGCAATCGTACAAAAATACTTTATAATATATTTATAATAATTAAATTTTTTTAGTCAACTGATGATTTAATACGTTTGCAATTTAGTAGGTGTCGTATTGTGTTGAAGAAATTAATTTTTGTTGTATTAGCTATATTGATGATGACGACAGTTGCATTTGCCGCTGATGAATCTGATACAGAGTTATTAAATGATATGTATAACAATCCGAAAAATTACATTAGTCTTGGTGGAGCTGGGTCTGGTATTGCTATTTATATTAGTAAATCTTCTGTTAATGTACAACAATATTCTCCACCAAAATATATAATAGCTGTACAATGGATATCAGTTTCATTTACAAGACGTCAAGAAAATGGAATATGGAAAGACGTCGTATATGCTGATTTGGGAAGAAATGAACGTTATCTTTATGACTATGAATCCAAAAAGATATATGCAGAAGATTATGATAATGAAAATAATCCATATTGGGAATATCTTGATACTAAAAATATTAATGATCCTGGAACTGCTGGTAGGGCTAAATCTATGAAAATGGCGTCAGCAGAACTTGCATTTTATTGGGCTTATAATATGAGCTTTTTCGATAAACCTATATCTTGGAGGTTTAAAAGATATATGGAAGAAGGCAAAGGCACTTTTGATGATCAATGATTTTGGTAACTGAGGTGAAATTTTAATGAAGAAAATATTTGGTCTCATTTTGTTAATCATATTATTCTCATCAACTGGTTTCGCAATGAAATTGGAACAGCCTGTTGAAATCGGAAAAATATGGACCGATACTGGAGGATTTTATGGCAATGGCTATGTGTTTGAAAATGCCTCGTATAATAACGGAGAAGAATGTGTAAGTACATTAGGTCGTAAAGATAAAAAATCATATAGTAAAGGAATTGCACGTTTTGGCAATGATACTAATGCATTGTATGTTCATTACGATATAAATAATCCATCATTAAATATAGATGAACGTGATGAAAAATTTGGAGCCGAAAACACTTCAAATACAGTTGGAGTTCCTATATGGGAACATTGCACAATCTATCAAATAAAGAATGATGGTGAAATTTCACTCTATTATGTGCAAGTCGGATATGGCTCGATTGGCTATGATATAATCTTTGGCAGGCGTCAAGATGGCGTTTGGGTGAAATACATAGATATGAGACAAATAGCTAAGAAATATTTTGGAAATAATGGGATTTTCTGTGAAAAAGCAAATGTTAATGGTAATACTATAATAGCAAAGTATACACTTTATTCTAATAATGCTCGTAATGCAGGTGAATTTCGATTCAAATGGGACGAGACGGCACAATGGTTTGGAGTCGAGCAAGTTGTTTATACCTCAGATAATCAAGAAATAAATAATTCCCAAATAGGACAAGCGCAAACATATTATGAACGTGCTGAAAAAATGAGAAAAGATTCACAAATGAGATGGCGTGACGATGAGATAATTGCAGTTTATACTCAAGCTATTGAATTAAATCCAAATCTTGCAGACGCCTATATTGGTCGAAGTGTAATTTATTATGAAAGAGGTCTCACCTCAAATCCTGAAGATATGGCTAAATCAAAAGTGGATTTAAATCGTGCAATAGAAATAAATCCCAATTCTGCAAGAGCATATAATTGGCGTGCATATGTGAATAATAATATTGCAGATGCAACGCGAGCTATTGAACTCGATCCACAATATTTGGATGCATATTGGACTCGTGCAGAGCTTTATAGTAGACTTAAAAATTATGATAAAGCTATCGCAGATTATACTTTTGTGATAAATTCTCCAAATTTTAGAACGAGATTTATGGAACATTATGATTTTGAAATGATGTCTGATTGGGTATTTTGGAATGATTTTAATAACCGTATGGCTTGGCTTTATTGGAGACGTGCCCACGATTATAGGGAGAAAAAAGATTATGATAGTGCCATTTCTGATTATAGAAAGGCATTGGAATTGTCACCAAGAAATGATTGGATTAAATCAGATTTGCAATACACAATAAATGGGAAAAATTAGATTACAAAACAATAATTTGGAGTGGAACAAGTAATTTATTAAATTATTATAAAATCTTCTGAATGAGGTGAGTTGTATGGTAGAGCGTATCCTGAGCGAAAGATATCAGCTTGAGGAGCGCATTGGCAGTGGTGGAATGGCTGAAGTCTACAGGGCACACGATAGACTTTTAGATCGAACGGTTGCAGTAAAAATCCTGCACGCTGCTTATAAAAATGATACTGAATTTATAGAAAAATTTCATCGTGAGGCAAAGGCTGCGGCGTGTATGTCTCATCAAAATATTGTAAATATATATGATGTCGGCGTTGACGGTGACGATCATTATATTGTTATGGAATATGTTCCAGGTTCAACGTTAAAACAAAAAATCCAGGCAGAGGCACCATTGGATATTCAAACTGCAGTTCACATTGCAAAAGATATCGCCGAAGGTCTGGCACACGCCCACGCAAATAATATTGTCCATTGTGACATAAAGCCTCACAATATATTAATGACAGAAAACAATCGAGCAAAAATCGCCGACTTTGGCATTGCAAGGGCAGTTACCGAATCGACGATGACGTATAGCGGCAGTGTAGTTGGAAGTGTACATTATTTTTCACCTGAGCAGGCACGCGGCGCAGGAATTACTCCAAAGTCTGATGTATATTCTTTGGGCGTAGTATTATATGAAATGCTTACTTCCAGGCTGCCTTTCAATGCGGACAATCCGGTAAGTATAGCCATGAAACACGTGGAAGAAGAACCAACGCCTCCAACATTGTATCGTCCACAAATTCCGCCAATACTTGAGGCAATAGTAATGCGGGCAATGAATAAGAATCCTGACATTCGCCCATCAAGTTTTGAATTGGTGCAGGAATTAGCTAATGTGGAAAAAACTTTTGGAATGAGCAGAAATATTGATCCAGATGCAACACAGGTTTTGCCGCGCACGGACTCAGTTATAACACCGCGTCACAATTCAGTTGTGATGAATCAGAATGTATCAGATGATTCTGCAGCTGACAAAATAAAAAAGACCTTTTTTCAGTCTAAATTATTTGTGGCAGGCGTTATATTTGTATTATTAATTGGATTTGGCGTTGGCTCAATTATCGCATTTGGAAATTTTTTTGGTAAACAAGAAGTAGTACCTGTACCTGACGTGGTCGGCAAACAATTGGCGCTTGCCAGACAGATATTGGAAGATGGCAAATTAAGAGTAAATGTTGCTGAAACTTACGACTCGAATGTACCACCTGGTCAAGTCGTGTCTCAAGACCCAGAGGCTGGTAAAAACGTTAAAAGTGAGCGATTAGTAACGATTTATGTCAGCAAAGGCGGCGAAGATTTAGATATGCCGGATTTAGCCGGTCTAAATAAATCGGCGGCAATCGAACGTATTCAAAAAGCAGGCCTGGTTTTAGGTTCGGTCTATGAAAAATATTCGGACGAAGAGCCTGGTATAGTGTTGTCACAAGACCCTGCAAGTGGAACTAAAATAAATCGTGGTCAGATAATTGATTTAACTGTATCGCGTGGAACTTCAACTCGTTCTGATTCCGAGCCGCGTTCTTCAGGTGGTTCTTATGCTTCACAGTCCAATACAAATTCGGAATCTGATAGTAACACCACTGATCACTCACAGTCTACAAACCACGATAATGAAAGCACGACACATTCTTCTGTTGATTCATCAGATTATCATCGTGAGACATCAACTAATAACTCAGAGTCTACAGCGGTTGAAGAGCCTTCAAATAATTATAGCTCTGAATCCAGCGAAGTTTTTGAGACTTCATCTCACGAATCGAATAGTGTTTCTGCACCAAGCCGTGACAGCTCGGCAGACAAGCAAAGATAAATTACATAATTGAAAAATAATAGCGACGTTAATATATTAGTTGAGCGTTCGTATTTATAAATTGTTCATTAAATTTGCGTTCTCTGTTGCCGTGAGGTTAATGGAGAATTTTTTTAATACATTGATAGTTTCTTCCATTGAATCGACCAAAACCAATTCTACGCGATTGCCCAGCAGCTTTTTAGCTTGACGGAATACCAGATGATAATCTTTACTGGAAGCCACCAATACATATGATGATGCCAAGTCACTGTGCGCGGCGCCAACGATCTCCTCAACAGAAGGCGATGATTCAGCACTGCCGGTCAGTAATATTGAGGCACCTGCGTCCTGCAATGTTTGAGCTTCATTTTCATCTCGTGCAACGGCCAGTGCCGCCACTTTCATCACGGCGTCACGAGCTGGCAATATATGGCTTTCGCTCATATTTATTATCTTTACTTCGCGCAGTGGTCCCCAGCCGATTGCTTGTTCGATTGCTTTGCCGACGTGATCCGTATGAAAATGAACTTCAATTGAGCCGCCCATTCGTTCTACAATGGAAAAACTGCTTAAGTCAAGCATTTGTCTTTTTAGTTCTGGAAGATTGGCTTTTGGATTCTTTACTCTTAATCTTACGCAATAAGGTTTTACCATATCGTTTCGCGGATCGGGCATATTTTTTCTGGCACCGAGTCCGAGAGAAAGACTGACCGCCGGTGAAACAAAATTACCG
Organism: Selenomonadaceae bacterium; assembly: GCA_017484235.1. Classification (GTDB taxonomy): domain Bacteria; phylum Bacillota; class Negativicutes; order Selenomonadales; family Selenomonadaceae; genus Quinella. Next base: position 317 of record JAFUTM010000131.1, on the reverse strand, counting down.
TCGAGACCTTTGAGACATCCATTTAAGAACAGAAACATAATATATGCTCCGGCGTCATCTTGACCACAAGTTTCCATAGATTTTTTACCTGCGCTGATTGCCGCTTCTAAAATTTCTGCTATTGGCTTTTCTTCACGCACAGCACGATACGCGCCCTTAGCAACTGCTTTTGCCACTGTTATAAAAGGCATTTCCACACCGTCAGGAATTACACGTTGAGCATATAAAATACCATATTGAAAGGCTTTTCCAAATTCACTACTTGTCGCATCATATTTACCGGCAAGACCGGCACTGATTCCACGAAACATTTGTGC
>JAFUTM010000130.1 GCA_017484235.1 Selenomonadaceae bacterium | reverse complement strand
GTGTAACTATTGGAGAGAACAGTATAATCGGTGCAGGCAGCATCGTCACTAAAGATATACCGCCTAATGTCGTAGCGGTCGGCAATCCTTGTCGTGTAATGCGATCAATTAAAGATAGCGACGATCGTGTAAATTTTAATTGACAAAGTTTTTTGACAATGTTAGAATAAACGAAAGGCAGTCGATGTTGGAGTGTCGACTTCCTCAGATTATTAAGTAATTTTCTTTAGAAGCCGTTCTGGTAAAACGACTTTTTTCATATCTTAATCTTTTTTAAGATACGCAAGTGCTGCTATGACAAAGCAACCAAAGCTGCTTATGTCGCCGAGTGAACTCAGCAGATCTTTGAGAAAATCCATAGCATCACCTCCTCTCGAAAGAGGAAGCCGACCATCGACCGCAAGAATCATTTTATCATTATGATTCTGAAATGTCAAATGAAAGACGGCAATAAAAAAACGTCTCCGATTTAATGTCGAAGGCGTTTTTTACTGTGATAATTTTAATTTAATAAAGCGGTTTTTAACACTTCGTCCATATGCTCAACCGGCACAAATTCCAGTTTAGACCGCACATTTTCTGGTATATCTTCCAAATCACGAGTATTGTCCTTTGGTAAGATGATTGTATGCATACCTTCACGATAGGCAGCCAATACTTTTTCTTTGAGTCCACCAATCGGCAGTACATTGCCACGAAGTGTAATCTCACCTGTCATTGCAACGTCACTGCGGACTTTACGTTTAGTTAATGCCGAAATCATTGCCGTTGCCATAGTAATTCCGGCAGACGGACCATCTTTTGGCACCGCACCTTCAGGCACGTGTACGTGGATATCGTTCTTCTCGTAAAAATCATCTTCGAGTTCCATTAAATCAGAACGACTGCGAATATAAGTCAATCCAGCTTGAGCCGATTCCTGCATCACATCACCAAGTTTGCCAGTGAGGATTAATTTGCCTTTGCCTTTCAATATGATTGCTTCCGTCGGCAAAATATCGCCGCCAACTTCAGTCCACGCCATCCCGGTCGATACACCGATTTGAGGCTTCTTTTCAGCTTTAGTTTGCAAAAATTTAGCTCGGCCAATAAAGTCCGGCAGATTTTTCTTGGTTATGCGTATAGGTTTATCAGAACCTTCAACGATTTTACGCGCTGCCTTGCGACAGGCTTTTCCGATAATGCGTTCAAGTTCACGAACGCCGGCTTCACGTGTATATTCGGCAATAATTTCCTGAATCACGCCTGCGCCGAAATAAACATCGGAACCTTCAAGACCGTTTTCTTCCTTTTGCCGTTTAGCCAGATGTCGTTTAGCAATTTCATATTTTTCAGCTTCCGTATAACTGCTTAGAGCAATTATTTCCATTCGGTCACGTAACGGCTTCGGTATGGTCGATAAATTATTTGCCGTTACGATCCATAATATGTGAGATAAATCGAACGGCGTATCAATATAATGATCACTAAATGTATTATTTTGAGTAGGATCAAGAACTTCCAAGAGCGCCGACGAAGGATCACCGCTGTAACCAGCCGCACCAATCTTATCGACTTCATCAAGTAAAAAAACTGGATTATTTGAACCGGCTTTACGTAAGCCTTGAATTATTCTACCAGGCATTGCGCCTACGTAAGTGCGGCGATGCCCACGAATCTCAGCTTCATCACGAATACCACCAAGCGAAGCACGTATAAATTTGCGGTTCATTGCCTTAGCTACTGACGAGGCGAGCGAAGTCTTACCAACGCCAGGTGGCCCGACCAAGCACAATATTGGCGACGGTTTATCTTTGACCAGTTCTTTAACGGCAAGAAAATCCAAAATACGTTCTTTGACTTTTTCTAAACCGTAATGATCTTGATTTAAAACTTTTTCAGCATTAGCGATATTCATCATATCTTCAGTTGACTGTTGCCATGGAAGGTCCATAAGCCAGTCAACATAAGTGCGAATAACACTCAATTCTTGTGACATTGACGGCAGTTTATCCATACGTTTGAGTTCTTTATCAACGATCTTTTTTACTTCATCAGGATAGCTACCCTCGTCCAGACGCTTTTTATATTCAGCAATTTCATCAGAGCGGTCTTCATCTTCGCCAAGTTCTTTATGTATGGCTTTCAACTGTTCACGTAAGTAGTAATCTTTTTGTATTTTTTCCATCTGATGACGGACGCGCTGCCCAATTTTATTTTCCATTTGCAGCACTTCAAGTTCACGAGCCAAGATTTCATAAAGTTTTTCAAGTCTTTTTTCAACGTCCAGACAGTCGAGAATTGCCTGCTTGGATTCCAATTTTAAATTTAAATGGCTGGCAATTAAATCGGCCAACCGACCGACATCTTCAAGAATAGTAACTGCAACGAAAGTTTCAGGCGGAATCTTTCGACTGAGTTTTACCCAATCTTCAAATTCGTGTACAACTCCACGAATCAGAGCTTCCATATGCAATGATTCAGTCCACTTGTCCTCGTGTATTTCAACATCAACTTCGGCGTAATTTTCAAATTCACGGTAACCAACTAGCACACCGCGATTTAAGCCTTCCACTAATACACGTATATTTCCGTCGGGCAGTTTTAAAATCTGTTTGATTTCTGAAACAGTTCCAATATCATAGAGTTTATCACGAGTTGGAGCTTCGTCGTCCATAGTTTTTTGTGCCACTAAAAAAATTTTGCGTTCTTCAACCATTGCCGCTTCAATCGCATTGACGGAACGATCTCTGCCGACGTCCAGATGTACTATCATATTTGGAAATATCGTCATTCCTCTAAGCGGTACGAGTGGAAAATTTGACACTTCAGCCATTTTATCACCTCTATTCTAAGCACGAAATAAAAAATTAACCTTTCATCGTTCTTTTCTGTTTAGCTGTATCAATTTGCAATACTGGGTCTTGATTATTTAGGACAACTTCTTTGGTAATTACACAAGTTGCCTTGCTGCCAACTGATGGTGCTTCATACATAACGTTACGCATCAATTTTTCAAGGATTGAACGCAGCCCTCTTGCTCCGGTGTTTCGTTGAATCGCTTCTTTTGCAATCAAACGCACAGCTTCATCTTCAAAAATTAAATTGGCTCCGTCCATTTCCATAAGCTTTTGATACTGCTTTATAAGTGCATTTTTAGGTTTAGTCAGAATATCAACCAGCGCATTTTCATCAAGTGCATCAAGCGTTACAATTATTGGAAGTCTTCCAACTAATTCGGGAATCAGTCCATCTTTCAAAAGATCATCAGGCAACACTTCTTTTAAAGTGGCACTTATATCTTTGTCATTTTTAGACTGAATATCTGCACCAAATCCAAGCTGCTTGCCTTTAATGCGGGCATCAATAACTTTATCCAGTCCAGTAAAGGCGCCGCCGCAAATAAATAAAATATTTCGAGTATCAATGCTGATAGGAGCTGCTACTTGACCTGCGGCGTGCCGGAATCCACCACTTTGAGCTGAAATATTTAATCGGGTGCCTTCGAGCACTTTTAAAAGCGCCTGTTGTACACCTTCACCGGAAATATCGCGTCCCATACCGCTTTTACGAGAAATTTTATCTATTTCATCTATATAAACTATACCGCGTTCGGCTTTTTGTATATCTCCATTTGCGGCTTGCACGAGTTTCATTAAAACATCGTCCACATCTTCGCCAACGTATCCAGCTTCTGTCATTGAATTGGCATCGACAATAGTAAGTGGTACATTTAAAATCTTAGCCAGCGTCTGAGCTAAAAGAGTTTTGCCGCAGCCAGTAGGTCCAATCATCAAAATATTGGATTTTTGAAGTTCAACATCGCCTTTTTTAGAATTACTTTTTTGATTTATACGTTTGTAATGGTTGTATACAGCGACCGATAATGTCTTTTTGGCCTCGTCCTGTCCGATTATGTACTGATCTAAAATAGAACAAATTTGCTTAGGCTTTGGTAAATCAGCAGTGTCAGAAATGACATTTCCATCATTGTCACTGTCTTCTATTATTTCACTGCAAAGTTCAACACACTCATCACAGATGTAGACGTCGTGTGGACCAGCAATCAATTTACGAACCTGACGTTCAGTCTTGTCACAAAAAGAACACCTGAGAGAACCGGCACCTCCGAATTTTAACACTCGTTCACACCTTCTTTCATTTAACTTGCTTTAAATCGGTGTTATCATCAGTGTTTATAGGTCTGCTCACCACGTCATCTATTAATCCATAGGCTTTGGCTTCTTGAGCCGTCATAAAATTATCACGCTCAGTATCATTGACAATCTTTTTACGTGTCTGGCCAGTATGACGACACAAAATATCATTGCCGACTTCACGAAGACGTAAAATTTCTTTCGCTTGAATTTGAATATCCGTAGATTGTCCACTTGCTCCGCCAAGAGGTTGATGTATCATTATTCTTGCAAGCGGCAGTGCGAATCGTTTACCTTTTGCACCTGCTGTTAGCAACAGTGAACCCATTGAGGCTGCCTGTCCTATACAGATAGTGGACACGTCCGGTTTAATATATTGCATTGTATCATATATTGCAAGGCCGGCGGTCACAACTCCGCCTGGACTATTTATATAAAGATGTATGTCTTTATCTGGATCTTCCGATTCCAAAAATAATAATTGTGCCACTATGGAATTTGCTACATCATCATTTATAGGCCCACCCAGAATTACTATTCTGTCTTTTAGCAAGCGTGAATAAATATCATACGCTCGTTCACCATAGCCGGTCTTTTCAATGACCATCGGCACATAATACGCCATTTTGCTCACCTCTAACCATCAAAACATTTAACCTCAAGAATATTTAAAAGACTTGAAATTAAATGTTTTGCATTTGATTTTATCACAAATTATTTTTTTTGTTTCGATGTTTCAGCTTTTGATTCTTTAGCATCAGAATCAACGTTCGAATCATCTTTAACCATATTATCGACTATAAATCTTATAGCTTTTCTTCTGCGAACATTTGCGGCCAATGCGCTGAGCTGTTTGTTTTCCTTCAAGATTTTTACTATTTGTTTAGGATTAGTTCTGTAAGTAGCTGCCATCATAGCAACTTCGTAATCTAAATCTTTAGGATCAACTTTTAAATCCTCAACTTTAGCAACTTCTTCCAACATCACGTCGGTAAGAACTTCTTTTTTAGCAGTTTCTCTGTAATTTTCGCGGATAGTATCCATATCGGCACCACTATACTGCATATAGTTTTCAAGTGTCATACCACGTGATTGAAGCTGAAGAGTAAATTCATTTATCAACTGATTGATGCGATTTTCAACCATGACTGGCGGTAAATCAACCGTCATATTTTCTGTAGCTTTGTCTACCGCAGCTCTATGTTGTAAATCTTCGGCTTGACGTTCAGCAGAAATTGTTAAATTTTTCTTCACGTCAGCGCGTAATGCATCTACTGTTTCAAATGTACTGACCTTTTTGGCAAATTCATCGTTAAGTTCCGGTAATTGCTGATGTTTAATGCTTAAAATTTTGCATTTAAACATTGCAGGTTTGCCAGCCATTTCTTTACTATGATAATCTTCAGGGAAGGTTACATCGATATCGCGTTCTTCGCCGACTTTAGCTCCAATAAGTCCAGATTCAAAACCAGGAATAAATGTATTGGAACCTATCTGCAATGGATAACTTTTTCCCTCACCATTTTCAAATGGTTTACCGTCCACGTATCCGGTGAAATCCAAAGTTATAAAATCACCGTCTTCAATTGGATCGTCTTCAGCAGCATCTATCATAGTTGCGTGATGTTCACGCATTGCCTTTATTTGTTTATCAACGTCTTCTTCTGTGACTTCTTCGACTTCTTTTTCAATATCGAGACCTTTATATTGACCAAGTTTTACTTCAGGATATGGCGTAAATGTCACTTTAAAAACGAAATCCTGCCCATCTTCATTTGTGATTATTTCCGGTTTAAGTTCGGTTACAGGATTAATATTTTCTTCTTTAAGTGCATCGTTTGTTGCTTCTTGAATCACAATATCCGCTGCTTCTTCCATTATAACTTCTTTGCCAGCGTAATTCTCGATAACATTTTTCGGTGCCTTGCCTTTTCTAAATCCAGGAATATTTAATCTGTTCGCAAGATTTTTACACGCCGTCTTTTTAGCTGCAGCCAATTTATCAGCCTCTACCTCAATCGTCAACGACACCTCGTAATTATCTAAGTTTTCCTTAGTGACTTTCATCTTAATAAAAAACCTCCTGATTATTTTGTAGATAATACACAATTATATTATCACAACAAAAATAAAAATACAAGTATTTAATTTAATTGTAATGATTATAAGAAAGTATAAACTAAACTTCCATAATTATTGGCAGAATCATAGGACGACGACGAGTTTTATCGAAGAGATATTGAGTTAAAACTTCTTTTACACTGAGTTTTATTGTCGCCCAGTCTGTGATCTGTTCACTGTCACAATACTTTAAAACGTGCTGAACACGGCTTTTAGCTTCCACAATGAGTTCTTCTGATTCACGAACATAAACAAATCCACGAGAGACAATATCTGCTCCAGAGATAACTTTATTGCCTTCGCGATGCATAGTAATTACAACGATGAGGATACCGTCTTGAGATAACTGGCGGCGGTCGCGGAGAACAATATTGCCAACATCACCGACGCCAAGCCCGTCAACCATGACAATTCCAGAAGGTACGCGGCCAACAATCTTACCATTGTCGCGTGTAAATTCAAATACTGTGCCGTTCTCGCCGACAAAGACATTACTTTTAGGCATACCAAGTTCTTCAGCCAGTTTTGCGTGGGCAACTAAATGATGATATTCTCCGTGAACTGGTATAAAAAATTTGGGCTTGATGAGATTATGCATTAATTTAAGTTCTTCACGGGCAGCGTGGCCGGAAACGTGAATGCCGTCAGCGCGGCTGTAGACTACATTAGCACCTAATCTAAGTAAATTATCAATTGTCTTAGTTACGAGTTTTTCATTGCCAGGAATAGGCGTTGCTGAAATAATAACTTTATCGCCAGGTACAATGTCAACTTTTCTGTGGTCACTCATTGCCATTCGAGTAAGAGCACTCATCGGCTCACCTTGAGAACCAGTAGTGACTATCACTATCCGATTAGCTGGATAATTATTTATTTCGTCCACGTCAATAATCGTACCTTCCGGCGCGTGGATATAACCAAGTTCCAGAGAAATATTGACGACGTTTACCATACTGCGTCCAAGAATTGCCACTTTACGTTTATACCTGACCGCAGTGTCAATCGCCTGTTGGATTCTGTGAACATTAGATGAAAATGTTGCAACGATTATCCTGCCCGCTGCGCTGCTAAATTCGCGGTCAAAAGCAATGCCAACGGACTTTTCACTTGGCGTATGTCCTTCTTTTTCAGAATTAGTCGAATCAGCTAAAAGAACCAAAACACCACGATTACCAAGATCAGCAAAACGGCGAAAATCCGTCATACGATTGTCAATTGGCGTATAGTCGAATTTAAAATCACCTGTATGAACAATCGTTCCAACCGGCGTTTTAATTGAAATGCCAACCGAATCCGGTATAGAATGATTTACTCTGATAAAGCCGATATTAAAACAGCCGGTATTAACTATTTCACCAGGTGTAACAATTTTTAAATTTCCAGAATCAACGCCATTTTCTTTGAGGCGTCCTTCTAAAATACCTAAAGTTAGTCTCGTTCCATAAACTGGCACCGATAATTTTTTCAAAATATATGGCAATGCGCCAATATGGTCTTCGTGTCCATGTGTTAAGACAATGGCTTTTAAGCATTTTTGATTTTCCAATATATATGTAATGTCAGGTATGACAAGATCAACGCCCAACATTTCCACATCTGGAAACATCAAGCCGGCATCTATCAGAAGCATATCGTCGCCACAGCGGATTACCGTCATATTTTTTCCGATTTCGCCCAATCCACCCAGCGGTATAATTTGTAATTTCTGCTCATTTCTCATTTTGAATATTCCTCACTCCATTTATTAACAATATGATATAAATAGAAATAATAAAAATTTATCCGAACAATTCAGTAAATATATTTTACCATATTTGCGTTGCAATTGCAAATGTTACTTTACAAATATTTAGATAAATATTAAATTGAACTTCAACTTGCAAAAAATCTCAACAGCCGTTAAAATATATGTATGAAGCGATGGAGGCTGAATTTATGAACAGAAGAGCATTTATATTGGGTGGATTAGGATTAATTGGAACAGCAGTTGGCGGTGGTGT
>JAFUTM010000011.1 GCA_017484235.1 Selenomonadaceae bacterium | reverse complement strand
TATCACTGTCACTAATAAACCTTCTCCCACTACTTTTGCCATCGCTCTCAAAATTGCCGATGAAACTTATAAACATCAACCGCTTGTCATCAACGGCAGTGACAATTTCAAAAAGAAAGTCATCAATGCCGCTTCTCTTTTTCAACTCAATATCAACTTTGATGATGAAAATTTACAACAAGAATTTTTGCGAAAAAAGAATTTTAATAGAAAAAATGTACTATCTGAACAGCAGAAACAATATTCTCTTGATACTGCTAAAGAAATTATCAAACGTATCGTTGAATCCGATGCTCAAGTTTTTGCTTCTTCTCACGTTGACTATATTAATCGCGAAAAGGCTTTTGCCAAACGTGGTGATTGTGTTTTTCATTCTCATAGACTTCCTCTTTGGGCTAATGATGATCCTAAAAAATTCTTTCAAGCTGCCGATCAGTTTGAAGGTAAAACCAATCGCCGTTACGTTGAAATTGAATTTGCCCTTCCTAATGAATTAACTTCCATTGAACAATATAAACAAATTATTGAGCCTTTTCTTGATTTACATCTAAAAGACCACTACTATACTTATGCTATCCACGACAAGATTGGTTCTTTATCCAATGGACAGCGTCATCCTCACGTTCATATTATGTTCTCCGAGCGTTTAATTGATGATGTTGAAAAAATTCAAGAACGTGAACCACAAAATTTTTTTAAATATCCTGCTCGTAAGAAAAATGGTGAAGTTACTGCCTCTTTTGAAGATCGCAGAAATCACGGTGCACCTCGTGATCGGAAATGGTGCAATCATTCCTTCATTACTCAAATGCGTGCCGACTTTGCTCAAATCCAAAATGATGTTCTCGAAAAAAACGGTTTTTCTATTCGAGTGGATCACCGATCATTACAAGCTCAGAAAGAAGAAGCTGAACGAAATGGTGATTACTTCCTTGCTAAATTATTTGACCGTGTTCCCGAAAAATATATCGGTATCATTGCCCCTATGCAAGAAGAAAATCCTAATGTCATTCAACTCAAAAATTACCGCAAATTAAATACTGACAATCAAAATCTGCTTTCTTTTAAAGATTCTACTTCTAAAAATAATGAAATTCAAAAAGTCAAAGATTTTGCTAATTCTTCTCTTATATCTGCCAAGCAATTTATTGATTCTGACGAATATAAAAGAAATTCTTTCAATTCTAAACGCTTGCAATTTTTACGGCAGGATTTACTGAAGTCCATTGATATTGTCAATAAATGGAAGCGTATTCTCATTTCTCGTCACGACGCTGAACAACAGGCAAAACTTGAGTATATGACTAAAGAGGAGCGCGAAATCTGGTTTAAATTTTTTGAGACTAAACATCAGAAATCCAATTTAAAAGATTTGATTGAGAATTTACGTAAACCTTCAGATAAAATTCCTGATGCTATCAATGCTTATAATGATGTTGTTGATGGCGTCAAGAAAAAAATTCTTGCTCTTGATTCTTCTATTACTCTTATGCGACCTTCCATTGAAAAAATTGAGGATAAACTTAAATCACCTGATTGCAGGAAAAATATTCAACTTGTCACTCACAATATTCTTCAACAAAATTATGAAGCAAGGAGACATTTAAAAGAGGCAAGTTCTCATCTCAATGATGCTATCGAAAGACTTCAACAAGATATTCTTGGAAATAAACTCAAAGAGGAGCCAATGGATACTTTTACTCTTAAGCAGCTTGGTTCTATCATCAGCAAACAACATAAGCAACTCAAGAAGGAATACGAAAAATCTCTTGATTTGAACTTCGCTCTTCAATCTAAAATTATTTCTCCATATCGTGCTTTGGAAATGGCTAAAAATATTTTCGTAAACGGTGATTTTAAGAAACTTCGCGAACAAACTCACCTTTACAAAAAGAAAGAGCAACTTTTCAATTCTAATTTTGCTGATTTTAATAGACGACAAGCGGCATTTTATTCTTCGGATCGCAGCGATATTCAAGAACAGTATTATCTCAACAAGCAACGAATATTGTTACCTCAACAACAAAAAGAATTGGATTCATTGAAATCGCACATTGATAATGAACAGGTGCGTCTATGTTTACTTTGCGATAATCCTAACTCTCAGCAAAAAATTAACGCTATTGCCTCTGGTATTCTACACAAAAATCTCAAATATGTTAAGCTATTACAACAAACTGAATTTCGCCTCAAGGATTTACACAAACAAATTAATCACTCTAAAAGGCAAATTGACGCTATCAAAGAACGATTGCATATTGATAAACCTCACACTTTGTATCGTTTCGTTGGCAATGAAAATATCCAAAAACCTGATGATAACAATTCTATCGCTGCCATCATCGCTGATGCCATTTTGCGTGAACCAGAAGCCGCCCAACTTGTCGCCCGCCTTGAGGGTGGTTTGGAGATGGATAAAAACTGGGATTTGATGTCCGAGCTTGATAAAGATGAACTGGAGTTTAAACGCATGCTCCGTGAGTTGTAAATGTGTAAGTTGAATATTATTTCACGACCCTATCGGGTCTTTTTCTTTTTATTTGTAAAGCAAAAGTCACCAACTATCTCTAGTCAGTGACTATCACTAAAATTATTTAAACTTGATTTTTGCTACCTCTTTCGCTATAATCTAAGTGTCAATCAAACCATAGAAAGGAGCAGCACATCTGTTACAGGTACATTTATATGCAAAAAAATAATAATATCCCCTTTTTTCTTAATAATAGCAAAACTAAAGCTAAAAATCAAGAGGAAAATTTCTTAAAAACTGGACAAGTTGCTAAAATTCTTCATATTACTCGTGATACCATTCAAGATTGGGCAAAGAAAGGAATACTTATCCCAGACCATATTACCAATGGTTACAACTATTACACCGAGCAACAAATTACCAGTTTTTTACAAACTGCGGAAAATCTTTTTACAAAATCACAAAACTGCGGAAAATCTCTCGCAATAAAAAGCAAAACTGCGGAAAATCTCAAAAATTTAGTACAATTCACCAACCAAACTGCGGAAAATCTTTCGTCCGAAAACTCCTCAAATATCAATAAATATAATTTATTATATCCTACTGTCAACTACTCTGCTAAGACAAAAGTTTCCAATATGTTGTTCAGACCCAAAAAACAAATTAAAGTCAATCAACTTAACGGCATAGTGACTCTTCCATCTAAAAAAGATTTCTTCGGCGTTGTCGTTAGATTGAGGATTCATAAACCAGAAGCTGATTATGAGCAGTTTTTTGACGACGCTTCTATTCTTACTCAGCCGCTTAATGAATTTGACCAAGCTGTTTATGACGCTGTCGTTTCATTATATGTTGCCGGTAACACCATATTCACTACTGACGCCATTTGCAAAGTCTTGGCTCATAACACTCAAACACGTCTTACCGATAAGAAACGGATCGACATTACTTTTAGTATGTTGAAATTATATGCTCACTTCATCACCATCATCACTGACGATTCTATTAATTCAAGTGACTGGACTTCTTTTAACGACAATTCATCTAAATTCAAAGGTGAACGCAAATTTTATACTAACCTTAAACAATATTATCAAGACCGCCTTTTAAATTTTCGTATCGTCAACTCTGTTAATGTTACTTGCCACAAAAATATTAACGGTTCAAAGATTCCCTTCAATAGAACTATTCCTTGTGAATGGGAACTTCTTAACATTCCTGTTCTTTATGATTATGCTGCTACCAAAAAGCAAATTGCCGCCACTCATATTGAATATCTAAACACTTCTAAAGATAAGCAAAATGATAAATTGCCAGCCTTAAATCGTAACACCCGTACTGATAATCTTGCCAATTTCCTCGCCCACGAAATTGATACTATGAAAAAAACTATCAATAACAAAAGACCTTATAGTAGATTCATTCTTTTAAAAACCGTTTATTCTCTCGACGGCATTAATGACATTCAGCAAGATATTAACAGTATTAACAAAAAGAAATTCCGTTCTCGTCAAAAACTTGATAAATTACTCACACGACTTAAGGAAAATGGACTAATTCGCGACTATATCTATCACAAAAAACAACAAGTTGTTTACAGTGCTGAAATTCTACTTTAATACAAACGATCGTTCGACAGACACACAATTAAAATCATAATTAAAATTTATTTTAATAGGCTAAATTCTTGTTCGTAAATTTTACAATTTTATGTTCGTAAATTATATGATTTTATTCTGAAAAAGAAAAAATGGTAATATACCCTTGAAAAAATGGTAATATACCCTTGAAAAAATGGTAATATTCTCTTGAAAAAATGGTAATATTCTTTGCTCAAAAAAATGCCGTTTTAGCCCGTAACTATGCGAAAAATCGACATAGCCAAAAATCGCTAGAAGTACCAGAGGTAAAAGAGGTACTGTAGGGCAACGACGGCAAAAGCAGAGCCGTCGATTGTTGCAAGCCAAGCCCAGCCTTGACACACCAAACCCTTACTTTACAGGCAAAATTAAGGGTAATATAAAATATTGCAATGAGAATAAATCTCAATGAACATGTAAAAAATACTTACTCGTTAATGAAAAATTGCTTATTCGTAAAAAAAAACATCTCCAAAATGGAAATGCTCAAGAAGATGTACATCACATTATGACTACTTGTAGCTACTCCTAGAATCAGGTTGTGAAATCGAAAATGATGATAAAGTGTCGTATTAAGGCTAAGCAAAACCAGATGGAATTTGAGAAAAAACGGAATGGTTAGAAGATAGAAGGATAGAATCCAAGTCAGAACCTTCTTCTAAAAGGTTATCTTGGAAAAAGTTTAGTTGAGAAGTTTCTATATCTAATTGCTCAGTGTATGCAGCTTTAGTAATAGTTGAAGTTGTTGAGATTTTAGCAGAAATACCACCATGTTAACATTGCTATCAGAATCAACAGAGAAAGCAGAATTACCAGAAACATCGAGAGTACCAATTTTAGTTTTACCTTTTTTGAGAGTTAAAACATACTCAGTATTGCTAACTTTGCTTGCAGTAGCGATAATTCCACTTTTTAGACTGATAGTATCAGATAAGTCAAAGTTCGTAACGGTATCATTGCCACCAGTATAGAAGATGGTAGATTTTTGATGATTTTGAGCAAGTTTGATAGAATCATTTCCTTTACCAGAATCAATGATATTAGCACCAGAACCAGCAATCACAGTATCGTTACTCTTACTGCCTTTAATAGTGCTATTGTTGTTGTTTCCAACGATATAAATTGCTTTTGAACGTTTAGAGGCATCTATAGAGGTTAAATCACTATTAATTGATATGGTAGCGTTGATAGTAGTACAATCTGCATTTGCAATAGTTATGGAACTTTCACCATAAACTTGAGATGTAGTAATGCCATTATCAACAATAGTGACTTTTTGCTTAACATTCTTTTTATTAATAGTATTTTGCAAAGTTAGAGTTTTGTCGTTAGAAGTTGTAAAAATGAGATTTTTGCCGTCATAAGTAGCACTTTTAAATTTTACACCATCAGTCAGATATACTTTATCCTGACCAGCAGTATAATCCGTAATTGTGTCATTACTATTTCCACCATATACAAACATATCTTTGCCTTTACCACCTGTTAAAGTGTTATTACCATTATAGCCAATGACGGTATCATTACCACACCACCGTTGAGTATGTCATCGCCATAGTAACCAACAATAGAATCATTACCAGCATTACCATAGATTGTATCATTGCCACTATTGCCAGAAATGGTATCAGCTTTCTTGCCACCAGAAATTCTAATAGATTTTGTATCACTGTAGCGAATGATTTTACTTTTAGATGATTTAGAAACATCAATGGCAGAAACCAAATTTTTAGAATTTACGTTATCACTTACATCGGAAATTATAGACCCGTCAGAAGTAGCAATACTAACAGTTGCATTGCCATTTCCGTAAATGACAGGCAAAGAAATGTCATCAAGGGATTTAACAATCTTGACAGATTTTCCTTTACCTTTCTTGAGAGTAAGACTGCCAATGCTATCACTTGTTTGATTGCCAACAGTTAAGATCACATCTTTGCCTTTAAGAGTAGAAGCGGTTATAGTGGTATCACTCGCAATCATAATAATATCTTGACCTGCGGTATAATCAGTAATGATGTCGTCGCCACTGTTATAGATGAAAATATCTTTCCCTTTATTACCGGTTAAGGTATCATTACCTATGCCACTTGTAAGAGTATCTACAGCTTTACCACCCTTGAGAAGTGTGCCACTATCATTTGCTGTAAGATTGACAGATTTTTTAGTTTTAGAACCATCGACAGCGGAAACCATAGAATAATTCTTAGCGTCGATAGTATCATTGTTATTAGCAAACATAGTAGCAGCATTATTACCATTAAGTTAAAGTCAAATCGTTTACTGTGATACGCTTGCCTTTACCATTCTTGATAAATAGTGAGCCACCATCAGCAGTTGTTAAAGTTAGATTTTTCTTGTTGATTGCAGAAGCGGTGACATCTGTATAAGTTTTGATTGTATCGCCAACTTTATAATCAGTGATGACATCCGAGCCGCGTCCGTCGTAAATGAAAGTATTCTTGCCTTTTCCACCAGCTAAAGTATCGTCACCTAAACCACCGTTGAGAGTATCTGCTCCTTTGCTACCTTTAATGATATTGTTATTGTCATTACCAACGAGATTTTGAGCATTTTTAGCTGAAGCTGAATTAAGTGTAACTACGGTTGAAGCATAATCACTCAAATTAATTTCTTTACCTATAAACTTTTTACTTGCAGTGATGGAAGTTTTATTTTTATTATAAATTAACCCTGTTGGCAATGTATCAGACTTATCATTAGTTAAATCACCAATTATATTGAGACTTTTATCTTTAACGTCTTTAACTGTGATAGATCCAGAACCAACTTTAAGGATAACATCATTTCCACTAGTTTGAGTTGAGTATTTACCGCTTGTGATGTGGATCGTATCGGTTGCATTATATCCATACAGGATATCATTACCATCACCAGAAGCATATTGAATGACATTGTTATTTGAAGAAATACTTTTTGTTATAGAATCATTACCAGTACCACCTTGAATAGTAACATTATCACCAACTGAACTAATGGAATCATTACCACTATCTGCATTTATGAAAGAATAATAAGAAATATTGCTGATAGTGTCATTATCCTCACCGGCAATGACGGTCGACCATTTCCCAGCTATTGTAATTTTATCATTGCCAGCACCACCTAAAATGCTAGCATCTTGACCGCCACTATAAATACTATCATCACCACTACCACCGTCAATTGTAACGTATGAGAAATAATAACTTACAATAGAATCATTACCATCTTCACCTTTAATATTTCCTCTATGACCATAATTATAAATAGTGTCGTTACCAGAGCCGGCGATTACAGTCAGATAACTTCTAAGATTGTTAATATAGTCATTACCAGAACCAGCATTAATACTTACGTTATCAGCATAATTATTAATGGTATCATCACCATCGAAAGTATTTATGGTCATATTGGCATTAAGACTGTTATAACTTGAACCATAGACATAAACACCGTTATCGACTGAATCTCTACCATTTGTACCGCTAATTACAGTATCAGGATCAGTATTCTTAATATAATTTATATCATCGTTGGAAATATTATCTTGTATATTGAGATTTTTACCTTTGGCGTTCTTGAGATTTATTGAACCGCTACCAGCTTTTATAATAATATCATTTCCACTTATTTGAGTTGAAAAACTATTAGAAACTATTTGAATAGTATCTGTTGTTTTATATCCTTGAATAATATCATTACCATCGCCGTTTGTGTATTTAATTATATTATTTCCTAGACCAGTAATATTGACATAATCATCACCAACACCAGCATTAATTGATGTAATGCCGAAGCCTTCAACATAAATTGTATCGTTACCAACACCACTATTGATAGTTACATCAGAAACTGCGGAAGATATTATACTATCATTTCCGTTTGAAGTTTCAACTATCCAATCTTTCTCATCTTCAAAACTTCCAAATTTTATTTCTTGATTACTCGCGTTTAATGCTGAATAAAGCATAGCTGTATCAGTTTGAATTATACGGGCAACAGAAGTAGATTGTTTTGTAGCAGTTGTTGTTCCGTCCGAAGAAATGTATGTACCTGTACGTGATGGTATATTATCAATTGTTTTATTCTTAAATTCAATCGCAGCTTTAATATCTTTTTCTTCTGAAATTCTTTCAATTTTTGATATTTTTAAAATTTTTTCTTTGCCATCAATTATTACCATAGCGTTATTATTGCCAACTTTATAGTTGCATCATCACTATTAAAATTGGTTAAAGTTGAAAAGTCATCATCGCTATAAATACGAATCGTATTGCTTTCACTATAACCGTAAATTGTATCAGGACCATTTCCAGGATTCATTCCTTTTTTCTGTTGTTCACCATCTCCAGATACATATACAATGACATTATTTTGGGAAGATGATAAATTTATAACGTCTGCTCCTTCACCACCTCTTATTGTATTGTTAGATGCTTTATTTCTTAATTCTATATAATCGTTTCCTTCATCTCCGTAGATATAATGTCCTTCAGTAACTTCGTCACTTACATCTTCACCGTCTATACCTTGTAAAACTATTCTGTCATCATCTGCTCCTCCATGTACTATATGTTTTTTTCCTGCAATAACCATATAATCTTTACCAAATCCTGCGTAAACATAATTATCATGTGTATTATCTAAGCTAAAAATTGTGTCGTTGCCCGTTCCAGCATATACTTTTAATTTTGAATGTTCTAATAGTATTTTATCATTATCATCGTCACTGTATATTGGTTTATCATCATCTTTAAGACTTACAATATCATCAGCTTTTCTAGTTCCGCGCAATCCGATTAAACTTATATCAAACCAGTCTCTGATTACTTCGACCATTAGTTCAACATAATTTTTATCTTTCTGCCCGTCTGTCAAATTTACTTTAATAATTCCTACAAAATTCAAAAAATCTACAATACCTTTCAGGAAATCCATAGCAGCATCATCTGCGCCTTGACTAAAAGTAGTTATACTGTCATGTACAAGTGCAGTTATTCCATCTATAATCGATTCTCTTAAAGCTATAGATGAAGGAAGTTCATCTTTTTTATATTTATCCAGGCTTTCTTGATGTTGCCAATACCCAGAAATTATGCCTGTACATACCGCAGTGAATAAAGCCGGTAAACTATATGGGGGGACTGTAGAACTAAGTCCATTTAATGCTACGGCAGAAGCCAAACCAACGACACTTTTTTGCAAAGATTTTAAATTTATATTTGCTTCTTCTAGTTCATCCATTTTACCAATAACATTACCGGCTACACATATTCCTGCTGCTACAATTGGGGCAAATATTTTAATTCCTTTTCCATTGAAAACCTTTTTATAATTTGTGATAAATTTATCTATTTCTGCGATAATTTGTGCTGCATCATTAGCAAAATCCCAACCTGTCTTTTTTTTGTCATCCGATTTAGTATCATTATCTGCAATATCATAACAAAATTTAAAGTAGAATCCATTATCTTTAAACCGCTTGCAACCATTTTAAGAAAAGAATCCACTGGAGGAACATCTGTTTTACCAAAATTCTTTAATTTATAAATATCAGCGGCAAATTTTAGAATGGAACCTGCATCTGATGACAAAAAATCAAATAATTGAACATCATTTTTTACAAGTGCCTCAAATCCACTTTTTTTATAAAAATCGCTGAAGGATTGTAAAAATTTTATGTTTCCATCGTTAAGATCAACTTTAGGTATACTAATATCGTTATCATTTCCATTATAAGTATTTTTAAATTGAATAGTTTTGTTATTTGAATCAAGAACTGTAACTTGCTTGTCCTTAGCTTCTTTGAGTTTAATGGAACCGTCACCAATTTTGATTACAACATCATTTCCATTGAGTTCAGCTTTACTGATTTTACCAGAAAGTAATTTTATTTTATCCTCAGTACTATAATTTTCAACTACATCATTACCATCGCCATTTGAGTATAAAATGACTTCATCTACATTATAACTTGAAAACTCATTATATTTTCCAGTAGTATCATTATTTATTATGGTATCATTACCTTTACCACCAGAAATGGTCATCTGAAAAGTACCCGTTTTATTTGCAACATAGTTAGCGTGTAATACGTTATTAATACTATCATTACCATCACCACCATTAATTGTAGCAATGATACCACCATCGTTAATTATAGTATCGTTACCTGCATCACCATTGATTAATACTTCATCACCATCGTTTTGAACACGATCATTTCCTATGCCACCATTAATAGTAACATTTAATGCAGAATTATAAATGTAATCATTACCTTCACCGCCATTTAACTTAGAACCTGAACTAGGACTATAATTAGTTATGTAATCATCACCAAGTCCCGCATTTATAGTTGCATTCTTACCTGCCTCATTATAAAGTTTGTCATTACCTTCATCGCCATTAATTAAGACATTTGTTGCCCTATTCCCTACAATGTCATCTCCAATACCACAATTAATTGTCACATTATCAGCTTTGTTACTAATATGGTCATCATCAGAATCTGTATTTATTATTTCACCTTTACCATAATTCTTAATGGTGTCACGACCAGCACCAGCATTTATAGTTCCATTGTCACCAAAATTACTAATCCAATCACCACCATTGCCACTATTGATAACTACCTTATCATTATATTCAGCATTACTAATGCCATCGTAACCCTCACCACCATTAATAGTAACATTTCTACCGCCACTATTACTGAAATATTCACCATTGATTATATAATTGCTAGAATCCGTCACATTAATTTCGATATTATCATTAATGTTGGTTAAAATATCACCACCAACATTTATTGGGATTACTTTACCTCTTACATCTCTATATTTACTATATTATTCATGGTCAGTCTAAAGGATTGATTGAGCTTAATGGAACCAGAACCAATATGTAAAATAACATCAGAACCTATTTCTTCAACATTACTAATTTTGCTAGACGTAATGTTAATAATTGCATCTGAATTATAAAAATAAATGACATCATTTCCATCGCCTTCGGCATATTCATAAACATTCTCATAACCATAACCTGTATTATAATTGGGATAATAATCCATACCATAAATAGTATCATCATCTTTACCAGCATTAATAGTCGAATTTGAACTGTAATTGCACGTTATTATAAAGTCTTTACCTTCTCCACCATATACTATTGCTTCGACATCAGAGCAATTAATAGTATCTGCTCCTAAACCACCATATATAGTAGAGTGATCTCCGCTATAAATAAAATCATTACCCTCATCACCATAAGCTTCCGAATAATCGTCACTCATAAGAGTATCATTTCCTGTATTACCATGAATCACTGAATATGAATAACCATATACTACATAATCATCGCCTTCATCGCAATTCACCGTAACATGATCATGAAACCAACCACTAATTGTATCATTACCAGCACCGCTATTTATTACAACATAAGAAGATCCACCATCTATTACATCATTACCTTCATAGGAGTTAATAGTTACGTTTTTACCTTCATTATAAATTGAATCATTATGAGCCGTTCCAGTAACAATGATATTATCATTATCATTAGTAATCCAACCAATTTTTGTATAATCTGGAAAATAAGCCACAAAAATCACCTCTATCATGATGATGAATTATTAATTTGAGTTGCAATATATTGTGAATATTATAAATTATAGTAGAGTTTACTAGGACGTGTTGAATAACTTTTAAAATCTTCAAAAATAATGTATAATCTAATTTGGTGAGAGAAATGACAGTTAGAAGATATGAATTAACAGATAAACAATGGGAACAAATAAAACATTACTTTGAAGTACCAAATAAGAATGGAAGACCATATAAAAATTTAAAA
Organism: Selenomonadaceae bacterium; assembly: GCA_017484235.1. Classification (GTDB taxonomy): domain Bacteria; phylum Bacillota; class Negativicutes; order Selenomonadales; family Selenomonadaceae; genus Quinella. The sequence goes on along the minus strand of JAFUTM010000011.1, from coordinate 81 downwards.
AATACAATAAATGGTATAGTGTGGATTCTAAGAAGTGGAGCGATGTGGCGAGATCTTCCCGAGCGTTACGGTTCCTGGAAT
>JAFUTM010000129.1 GCA_017484235.1 Selenomonadaceae bacterium | reverse complement strand
ATAAATGGTGCTGATGATGTGGATATGCTGTTCAGTGCAAATGCTGGTGAAGAGGTTCAGCCGCTCTCTAAGATTGCATCGGGCGGCGAGCTGTCACGAATTGCGCTGGCGATTAAGGCAATAAATGCAGATCGTGACGACTCTGCGGCTATAATGGTTTTTGATGAAATTGATACTGGACTTGGCGGCGTGACGGCTAATGCTGTTGCCGAATGTATTGCGAAAGTTGCTAAATATAAGCAGGTTTTGTGTATAACTCATCTGCCGCAGATTGCGTGTATGGCGGACGTTCATATTTTGATTAAAAAGACGGTTGACAATGAACGCACATTAACTACGGTTGCCAGACTCTCTGAGACGGATCGTATCAAAGAGATAGCACGAATGGCGTCCGGTGACGATGCAAGCAATGCGTCAATGGAAAATGCACGGACAATGCTTATGAATGCGATTAAACGAAAACGAATGATTAAAATAATGCGTAATGCATAATTATGAATGAGGAATGTTGAATTAGGAATTGCATTAATTACGAATTGTGCATTACGAATTAATAATTATTATGAGGTGAGTATGATGGACGAAAAGTTGATTGAGAAAAAAATTTCTACTGAAAATGTTTTTGACGGAGTACTTCTGCACGTTAAAAAGGATACTGTTGAGCTGCCAAATGGTCATACGGCAACGCGCGAGTGGATTAAGCATCAAGGTGCGTCCGCAGTCATTCCTCTTCTGCCGGACGGAAATATAATTTTAGTTAAGCAATATCGTTATCCGATTGAAAAGATTACGCTGGAAATTCCTGCCGGCAAACTCGACAAGGAAGGCGAAGATCCACTTATCTGCGCGGAGCGTGAACTTTCTGAAGAAACCGGATATACCGCCGGACGCATCTGGAAATTAACGACGATTGCAACAACAGTTGGTTTTTCCAATGAGTGGATTCACATCTATGCCGCTGAGGACTTAAAACCTGGCAAGCAGCACCCTGACGAAGATGAGTTTATTAATTATTTAAAAGTGCCACTTAAAGAAGCAGTTCAAATGATCGATGACGGCAAAATCTTTGATTCTAAATCAATTATTGCAATTCTGCTTTTGGCAAAAGAAATAAAACAAAGGTGAAGTTTATGGTAAATTACGATTATCTTTATAATAAAGAATATTATGGTGATGATTTAAATAAAAATTATATAAGTAATAAAAAATTAGGTTGTCGAATTATAAGTAATGGCATAGTTCTACCTCATAAACAGCAAGTGCCTGGGCATGACATGCTAGGGGGGGGGGCGTCGTAGATAACACAGGAAAATATATCGAAGGAACTTTTCTTCACGATAATCCGTCAAGAGAATATAAACCAGCAAGCATAAGATATAGCAATGAAACTGTAATTTATATTGGTATGTTCGTTGCAATATGGGGACATTGCTTGACGGATAATATTAAAAGACTTTGGTTTTTAAAATCAGACATTTATAAAAAATACTTTAATGGTTATAAATTAATTTATATTCCTATGTGGAATTTTGATTTTGAAACGAATGCCAAGAATTTTAAAAGACTGTTGCAAATTTGGAACATAGATTTTGATAATTTTAAGCCAATTACAGAAGCCATTCAATATAAAACTGTAATTATACCAGATGTGTCATTTGGCGGATCTCTTGGCGATGAAAATAATGTAAATGCAATGTTTACAAATGAATATAAGGAAACAATAAATTATATTAGACAGTTTGCACTACAAAATTATTTACCTAATATGTCATTTAAAAAACTATATTTTATGCACGGTCGAAAACAAATAGGTGAAGAATTAATTGCTCAATATTTTAATTCCAAAGGATATACATTAGTATTTCCAGAAAGATTAACTTTTGAAGAACAATTAAATATATTAGTGAATTGTGAAAGTTTTGCGTCTACAGCTGGTTCTTGTTCACATAATATGATATTTTTAAGAGAAAATACAGAAGTCATATTAATACCGCGTGGAGCATATTTAACTGGTTATCAAGAAATATTAAATCAGTTGTTTAGTTTAAATATAACTTACATAGATTCAACTCTTTCGCTCTTTGTTAATAATCTTGCACAAGATGGACCATTCTTTTATTTTGTAAGTGATAAATTAAAGAAATATTTTGGAGATTGTGATGAAGATGTCTACCATTATACGGAGGCAGATTTTAAAATGTTTATAAAGTACTTTAAATATTCAATGAGTCAAGGATTAAAATTTAATCATGAATATATGAAGTATTATGTTGAAGTGTTTAACAACTTCTTAGATCAGCTTAAACAACAAAGAACTCTATTACAAGAAGAAAAATTTCATATTAATAAATTATAGTAGGAGGGAATTTATGTTTGATGATATTGGCGGATTTTTGATGCAGGTAATAGCCGGACTGCCTGGATTGATAATAGCGATGACTGTCCACGAATATGCACACGCAAGAGTTGCTGTCTCACTTGGCGATTTTACGCCGCGAATGATGGGCAGACTAACACTCAATCCAGCGGCGCATATTGATCCGTTTGGTCTTTTAATGCTTTTCTTGGTCCGATTCGGCTGGGCAAAACCAGTAATAGTAAATCCGAATAATTTTAGAAATCCACGACGCGACGACATCTTAGTGTCACTGGCAGGACCGGCAGCAAATTTAATAACGGCGTTTTTGACTCTTATAGTAATGGTTCTGATTATAAAGCTGGGCTTTAATATGACTGCCGGAACAAGTACAGTATTCTCGTTAATTTTGATTTATAACATTAATTTTGCAATATTTAATATGCTGCCCATTCCACCGCTTGACGGCTCTGCTGTCCTTAAACAGTTGCTGCCTTACGAATTAGCACAAAGGTATCGTGAGCTGGAACGCTACAGCTTTTATATATTGATAATATTCTTAATGGTTCCTGGACTTTTAAGCGGCATTTTTGTACCAATACAGCAGTTGATTTTGCATATT
>JAFUTM010000128.1 GCA_017484235.1 Selenomonadaceae bacterium | reverse complement strand
ATGAAACCGGCAATTATAATCAAAACTACCGGTGCCGCAAACATAATCATCTTAAATTTCATAACGCCGTCAGCGGAAATGCTGTCCGCCGTTGCACCGGAAACCATTCCAGCCCAAACTGCAGTAAAACCGACCATTGCACTTGTGATTGCACCGGACAGTTTATCAATTAATGGACGAACGCAAAGCACCAACGCCTCATCACGGTGGCCGAGTTTCAACTGACCGTATTCAACCGTATCAGTGATTGTCATCAACACAACGAGGAAGATTAATGGCTGTGGCAGTGCAAACAGTCCAGCTGAGAACAACGTCATTGCAACGCTTTTGCCTGCTACAGAGTAAAGACCTAATGCAATTATCATTATTGAAATTGAAGCAAAGAACAATTTTCTGCGACTGAATTTTTTAGTTAAAACTGGAAACAGTGCAACCGCCATCAATCCAATAATTACGTTGATAATGCCGAGAAATGAGAATTGAGTGGAATCGCCCAATACATATATAAAATAGTAAAGGTTGAAGTTGTTTACGATATTCTGACCAAGACCAAATATTAAGTATGTAAATGCAATCCACAACAATTGGTCATTTTGAGCAAGCACTTTGAACACATCTTTAAAGGACGTTTCTTCTTTATTTTCGCGAAGTTCGGATTGCTGCTCTTTAGTACCAAGACCAAGAATAATCGCGCCGATAACGGAAAGTGCGCCGCCTATACAAGCAAATGCAAACCAGCCGCGCGGATCGCCCGCGCCGCCATTTTGATTGATTGAAAAATAAAGAACGCACGGCATAACAATAACTGTTACAAGCTGTGCGCCAAATGTTGAACCAATACGAGCATAGGTTGCAGTAATTTCACGTTCACGACTATCAAAACTGAGAGCCGGAATCATTGACCAAATTGCAACGTCTTTAGCCGAATAAAAAACGTCCATAATGAGGTAGACAATCGTAAACGCAATCAAATAAGTTGTCGGATTGTTCGAGGCCATTCCGCCAAAATCTGTGAAAAGAATTGCTAAACAGATCGCACCGACTGCACCACCGACTAAAACCCAAGGCTTAAATTTGCCCCAGCGCGTCTTAGTTTTATCAATCGTGTTGCCGATGAACGGATCAATTAAAAGTTCGCCAACACGAAGGACAAGAATAATCGTGGTAACGATGCCTATCATATAAGCATCTTGTAACTTGCCCTCAGTGTCCGGCGAGTTGAAGAGGTTACTTGTGACAAAAATCATAAAATAGCTGCCGAGCATCATATAAAAAATATCGTGCCCGAATGTACCGCAGGCGTAGGCAATGCGTTGTATCATAATATTACCTTTGCCTTCTGACATAATAAACACCACCCTATCATAAATAATTTTATATCCAAAAAATCTTTCAGCCGCATATAAATAATTTTTAACATTTGATTATTTAGCTAAAAAATCTTTTGTATATTTACCGGTTCATCATTAATTATGATTGTACCCTGTTGAGTTTCGTTCAATTAAAACATTATCAAGTGTTATATGTCTGCTTCTGCCAATCGTAGTATTGCCCATAAACAGAATAGTGGCTGCATTGTAACCAAGCTGGAACATATTTTGATCCATTGTCGTCAATTTAGGTTCCACAATGCGAGATAGGAATATATTATCATAGCCCATAATTGAAATATCTTCTGGTATGCGTTTGCCGAGTTTTTGGCAGGCGTTAATTGCACCAACGCCCATTAAATCATTACAACAAAATATTGCCGTCGCGTCCGTCTCAGGCAGAATATCGACCAAAATATCAGTCGTAATGTCCATAGTATCTGTGCTGTTGCCTTCACCGATATTTACTATATAATTATTCGCATCAATGCCTTTTTCCTGCATAAAATTTTTATAAGTTGATTCTTTTATTTCGTAAGAATCACTGTTTATTCCACGAATGAACAAAATTTTTTTATGGTTAAGTTCAAACAAATACTTTAATGCTTCCAGCGTGCCTTTGGCTTCATTGTTCATTACATAATATGCACCTGAAATTTGATGATATCCATTAATAAAAACAAGCGGCATCTGCTGAGCAACTTTTTTGTAAAATTCCTCATCGATACCACTCATATTAGGACTAATGACAATTATTCCAGATACATTGCGTTCCATTAGATCAATGATACAACTTTTTTCGTGCTGCGCACTGCCTTGAGAACGATTCAAAATCAACGAACGTGAGTCATAATTGACATAATCTTCAATACCGTGAATGACCTCAGCAAAAAAGATATTATAAAAGCTGGGCACAACAATGCCAATGGTCGTTTCAAATTTTCTTACGGAAGGCTCATAATGAAGTCGTTCAATAATATTGTGTACTCTCTTGCTTATTTCATTAATCGGATAATTAGAATTGATTATTCTCGATACTGTTGCCACCGATACGCCAGCTTCTTCAGCCACATCTAAAATTGTTGACTTCTCATTTTGTGCCACGTTAATCACCTTCTTTGCACTAAGTTGAAAACGTTTTCGATATTAAGTATTGTAAATCCGCTTACTGTTATAATTTATAATACAACTTAAAATTTCTAAAGTCAATAGATTTTGAAAACGTTTACAAAATATTTAAAATTTTTCATTCATTAAAAATGATAAAAATTATCAAAAGGTATTGACAACCATTATCAATTATGTTATATTATGTTCAAGCTTTCGTTAAGCTCTCCTAAAATATAATACACATACGCTAAAAGAAACGATTCGTACTGCTCATACGGATCGTTTTTACTTTATTTTTATAAAAATATAAAAAAATTTTAATATTATATTGACAATGATAATCAAAAATATTATTATTGTTATTACGATAATTATTATCATTATCTTAATGTGAGGTGACAATTGTGACTTTAAAAGATAGTACAACTGGTATGAAAGTTAGAATTGATTCGGTCGGCGATTCTAAATTAAAAAATCGTTTGATGACAATGGGTTTAATACCAGGTACACGAGTTGAGATTTTGCGTTCGGCACCGATGGGCGATCCAATTGCAATCCGTCTACGCTCTTATAATCTGGCGATGCGCAAAGACGATGCAGCACAAATTCAAGTATCTCAAATTAGTGCTTAGTAGTTGATAAAATAAATTTTGATTGGAGTGAAATAGTATGGCGGCATTATCAGTTGCACTGACTGGTAACCCTAATACCGGCAAGTCGACAATTTTTAATGAGCTTACAGGAGCACGTCAAAAGATAGGTAACTGGCCTGGCGTGACGGTTGACAAGAAAGTTGGATATGTAAATTATAAAGGTCGTACGATTTCCGTCGTTGACCTGCCTGGCACATACAGCATTAATGCACATTCTCAGGAAGAAGTTATTGTCAGTGATTACTTTAAAGAGAATAAGCCGGATATTGTTTTAAACATTGTTGATGCTTCTAACTTGGAGCGCAATTTATTTTTGACTGTCCAATTAATGGAAAATGGAATACCACTCATCATCAATCTCAATATGATGGACGAAGCGGAACGTCAAGGTATCACCATTGATAAGAAAAAGTTGGAACAGGCTTTTGGTATGCCAGTGACCAACACCGTTGGTCGCAGCAATAAAAGCGTTCAAATACTTTTAGACGTATTCGATAACACTCGTATGTCAGATTATCACCCAAGTGATATTATGCAGAAGCATATTGACAAAATTAATCAGATTAAAGCTAGTGGCGAATCACCAGACAAAATTGATGAAGAAGTAATTGCGGCTCGTTATGATTTTATTGATCAGGTTATGGCATCTGCTGTAACGACAAAGAGTATTGGCACAACGTTTACGGATAAGCTTGACAGTTGGCTTGCAAATGGATTTCAATCTCTTATTATTATGTTGGCGATGTTTTATCTTCTCTTCCAAATTACATTTAACTGGATTGGTCAGCCGGCAGCGGACGTATTGGGCGACTTTTTAACTGGCGATTTTGTCGACTGGGCTAAAGAGTCAATGGAAGAAGCCGGTGTTGCACCATTAATGCAATCACTTGTTGCTGATGGTATTATTGCTGGTGTTGGAGCAGTTATTGGATTTGTACCGTTAATTTTTACTTTATTCTTCTGCTTGAGCTTTTTGGACGGCACAGGCTATATGGCGCGTGTTGCATTTGTTATGGATCCAATTATGCGTCGTGCTGGTCTCACTGGTAAAGGAATTATGCCTTTGATTATGGGCTTTGGCTGCGGCGTGCCGGCAATTATGGCTGCTCGCTCAATGGATACGAATAAAGATAGAATGATTTCCATTTTGATTACGCCGTTTTTAACTTGTAACGCAAAAGTTCCGGTTATGGCCTTGTTTGCCGCAATGTTCTTTCCTGATAATGCCGCAAATATAGTTTTTAGTATGTATTTTATCGGTTTAGCCGTTGCTATTATTGCAGCTAAAGTTTTAGGAAATACTGCATTTAAAGAAGAGCAATCGTCATTCTTATTAGAACTGCCACCTTATCGTATGCCGGATATGAAAACTGTACTGCTTGAGACTTGGGACAAGGGCAAGGGCTACCTTGTTAAAGCCGGTACGATTATCTTTGCAATGTCAGTTGCAATTTGGTTCTTGTCTACTTTCAATTCAGACGGCATAACTGAAGATATGAGCGACTCTTACCTTGCGTCAATTGGCAATGCAACTTCCACATTATTTGCGCCTCAAGGTTTTAATACTTGGGAAGCCGGCGCAGCGGTTGTAACGGGCGTTTTAGCTAAAGAGGCAGTTGTTTCGACTATGGGTATACTCTATGAGGTCGGTGACGATGTTTCGACTGAAGATGAAGACCTTGATGACACAGCCTCACAATTTATGGAAACTTCTATGGCAACCAGCTTCACACCGCTTGCAGCATTGGCGTTTATGGTGTTCACTCAGCTCTATTCGCCGTGCGTAACTGCACTTGGTACTATTAAAAAGGAGACTCAATCCTGGAAGTGGACAGGCTTTGCGTTTGTATATACCTGCTCAGTTGCGTGGATAGTATCAATGCTTGTGTATCAAGTTGGACACCTGTTTGGCTTTGAATAATTTCAATATAATAATATATTGGCACTTTTGATAGGTATTTTAAATAATAATTGCGTTGGTCAATCTTGTATCTGGCAGGATTGCCAACGTTTTTTATTGTCAATGTTGCTGGAAAAGACTTGCATTATTGAATTTATCTGATATAATCATTGTATATTTACAAAATATTATGAGTAGGAGAAAAAAATGGAAACAAAAAAAGAAGGCTCTCTTGCCGGTTTTATCGTACCTTCTATCGTTGGAATTTTTTTGTTTATGATCCCAGTTCAATATGACGGGAACTGGACAGTTATAGTTAAAATTATCGCTGATATGATAAGCAAGTCAATTGGTGATTTTTTGCCGATTCTGTGTGTTGCAATTGTCACCATATCTGCGTTGCTTGGAATAATATTTCTTAGGAAGCCGACGTTTATAACGAGTTATCCAGTTGTAGCAAACACCTTCTCGACGACGGCAATTTGGGTTGTTATTCGCGTTATAGGCACTATTTTTATTTGGCTGACGTATCTTGGCATTGATGCAGATGAAAATAGTTCGGGCCTAATTCATATGATTACCGTATCAGATGCTGGCGGTTTCGTTCTTCACGATTTATTGAGTGTTCTGGTCATAATCTTTTTGCTAGCTGGATTATTGCTTCCACTGCTTTTAGACTTCGGTTTGTTGGAATTTATCGGTGCACTGCTTACACAGATTATGCGTCCGTTGTTTACCATTCCAGGTCGTGCGGCAGTTGACTGTATCACCTCGTGGATTGGTGACGGCACATTGGGCGTAATGTTGACCGCAAATCAATATGAAGGCGGATATTATTCAAAGCGTGAGGCGGCAATAATAGCAACGACTTTTTCAGCGGTCTCAATAACTTTTAGTATCGTTGTTCTTGCACAAGTTGACTTAATGGAATACTTTGGGCTTTATTATTTGCTCATATGTGCCATTGGTATTGCTTGTGCTTTAATTTTGCCGCGCATTCCGCCGTTGTCTCGCAAGAAAGATGAATACCTCGTTGAAGGCAAGGCGATGGGCGAATCGCTGCCAGAAGGTTATACGTCATCAGTTCAATATGGTTTTGCACTGGCACGTCAGCGCGTCGCGGAGTTCAGAGGCTTATCTCAATTTCTTGAAAATGGTGTTAAAAATGCTGCTGGAATGTGGTTTGGCGTACTGCCTGTTGTTATGTGTATTGGCACATTGGCGTTGGTTCTTGCAAATAATACATCTGTATTTGAAATTCTCGGAACTCCATTTTTACCGCTTCTGCAATTTTTAGACGTTCCGCAGGCGGCTGAGGCTTCAAAAACTATGATTGTCGGATTCACTGATATGTTTACGCCGTCAATTATCGCGGCAAGCAGTATTACAAGTCCAATGACAAAATTTATCGTCGCCGTTATTTCCGTAACGCAGCTGATTTATTTGTCAGAAGTGGGCGGTTTAATTCTAGGTTCAAAAATACCAGTCAGCTTGCCGGAATTATTTGTACTGTTCCTAGAGCGTACAATTATCAGTTTGTTTATCGCAGCTCCAGCTGCACATCTAATTTTTCAGTAAACTATAAATTTTAATTTTGTTTATTGTTTAATACCAGTTTGGAGGTGTCTTAATAAAAATGTGTAAAGTATCTGTTCTAGTTCCAATTTATAATGTAGAAAGGTATCTTCGGCAATGTCTGGACAGTGTGGTCAATCAAACCTTAAAAGATATTGAAATTATTTGTATAAATGACGGCTCCACAGACAGCTCACCGGATATTATACGTGAATATGCTGAAAAAGACAGCCGGATACGTGTCATTGATAAAGAAAATACCGGGTATGGTCATTCAATGAACTGCGGTTTAAAATTAGCTCAAGGTGAATATATTGGTATTGTTGAGAGTGATGATTTTGCCGAGTTAAATATGTTTGAAACGCTTTACAATACTGCTAAAGAAGTCGACGCTGAGATTGTAAAATCCAACTGGTTTAAACAAATTGGTAATGAGGCTATACCAGTTAAAAGAAATCACAATTCATATGGACAGATTTTTTCACCAAGAATACAAAATCCTAATATATTTTATGGTGGAATTGCCATATGGAGCGCAATATATAAACGTATATTTTTGCAAAAAAATAATATTTATTTTAATGAAACTCCAGGAGCTTCTTATCAAGATGTTTCTTTCTTTTTTAAAACATTGGCCTGCAGTGAGAACATTGTTTTAACAAAAGACGCCTTCATACATTACCGTTGTGATAATCCAAGTTCATCTGTTAAATCAAAAGAAAAAGTAAATTGTATTTTTGATGAGTTTAAAGAGATTGAAAGATTTTTACAAAATAGAACAGATATTAAAAATACTTGTGAATATATAGTTGAACAGTTCAAATACGGCTGTTATCTATTCAATTATAATCGAATAGATGATATTTTTAAATTTGAGTTTTTTGAACGAATGGCTAATGAATTTATGCAAGACAATGCCAATGGATATATTGATAAACGTTATTGGTCAGAAAATAATTGGAACGATATTCAAACTTTATTAAATAATAAAAAAGAATTTTTCTATAAAAAATATGAACAAACTCAGAATAAGT